>DATCRO010000830.1:0-10691 GCA_036569025.1 Burkholderiaceae bacterium | reverse complement strand
CTGCTGGAAGAGATGCACCGCCTCGCGCTGCAGCCGTTCGCGTCCAAGACGCGCTGGCTGTTCTACCTCGCCGCGGAGCACCGCGGCCTGGAAGACCTGATCGAGGCGCGCGAATGGCCGATCCGCCCGACGCTGCTGCATGCCCGTCCGCTCACGCGCTCGGTCACCAACGTGTGGAACCAGCTCTACGAGGCCTGGGTCGGCTCCTGACCCTCTTGCCCGGCGTCCTTCCGGCCATCGGCTACGATGGCGCACCGCCTCTGCCGGGGCGGCTGACGCCATGACACAAGCCACGTACGAATACGACCGCCAGGACGCCTCCGGCGCCACCTGCACCGCCAGCGCCTGGGCCAAGGTGATGCCCACGCCCAGCGCCCACGAGCGCACCCGGCTCAAGGCCCGGGCCAAGGAACTCCTCAAGCGGCACGACGCCGTGCTCGTCGCCCACTACTACGTCGACGGCGACCTGCAGGATCTCGCGCTCGAGACCGGCGGCTGCGTCGCCGATTCGCTCGAGATGGCCCGCTTCGGACGCGACGCCCCGCAGACGACGCTGGTCGTCGCCGGCGTGCGCTTCATGGGCGAGACCTCCAAGATCCTGTCGCCCGGCAAGCGCGTGCTGATGCCCGACCTCGACGCGACCTGCTCGCTCGACCTCGGCTGCCCCGCCGACGACTTCGCCGCGTTCTGCGACGCCCATCCCGACCGCACCGTCGTCGTCTACGCCAACACCAGCGCCGCCGTGAAGGCGCGCGCCGACTGGATGGTGACCAGTTCGTGCGCGCTGGCGGTCGTCAACCACCTGAAGGCGCAAGGCAGGAAGATCCTGTGGGCGCCCGATCGCCACCTGGGCCGCTACATCCAGGAGCAGACCGGCGCCGACATGCTGCTGTGGAACGGCGCGTGCATCGTGCACGACGAGTTCAAGGGCCTGGAGCTGGAACTGCTGAAGAAGGATCACCCGGACGCGATGATCCTGGTGCACCCCGAGTCGCCGCGCAGCGTCGTGCAGATGGCCGACGTCGTCGGCTCGACGTCGCAGATGCTGGACGCCGTCGTCAAGGGCTCCGCCAAGGAATACATCGTCGCCACCGACAACGGCATCCTGCACCGCATGCGCCAGCTGGCGCCGGGCAAGACGCTGATCGAGGCGCCCACGGCCGGCAACTCGGCCACGTGCAAGAGCTGCGCGCACTGCCCCTGGATGGCCATGAACAGCCTGCAGGGTCTCGTGGACTGCCTCGAGCAGGGCTCGGGCGCCATCGAGGTGGCCGAGCCGGTGCGCGGCGAGGCGCTCGGCTGCATCCAGCGCATGCTGGATTTCGTCGCCGCCAATCCGGCCGCGATCGCGCGCCCCGCGCAGGACAAGAGAAACGACCCCGCCGCCGGCCTCGTGCCCGGCATCGGCGCCGCATGACAAGAACCAGCCTGCGCGGATCACGAGTCCGGCGCACGGCCACCGGAGACAACGCATGTTCGACCACGACGAAACCCTCGCCGAGGCGCGCGCGCGCAACGTGCGCGACGCCCTGTACGAGGACATCGGCCGCCAGGACTGGACCGGCCAGCTGATCCCGGCCGACAAGCGCGTGCGCGCCGTCGTGCGCGTGCGCGAGAGCGCCGTCCTGTGCGGGCGCGACTGGTTCTGCTCCTGCCTGTCCACGCTCGACCCGACGGCGCGCATCGAGTGGCACTACGGCGAGGGCGCCACGATGAGCGCCGACACGGACGTCTGCCACATCGAGGCCAATGCGCGCGCCCTGCTCTCGGCCGAGCGCCCGGCGCTGAACTTCCTGCAGTTGCTCTCGGGCACCGCCACCGTCACGCGGCGCCACGTCGAGGCCATCGAGGGGGCCGCCACCAGCCCGCGCGGCTGCGCGGTGCTCGACACCCGCAAGACGCTGCCCGGACTGCGCCAGGCGCAGAAGTACGCGGTGCGCGTGGGCGGCGGCCGCAACCAGCGCATCGCGCTGTGGCACGGCATCCTGATCAAGGAGAACCACATCGCGGCGGCCGGCGGCATCGCGGCCGTGATGGCGCAGGCGCACGCGCTCAACGCGGGCGTCGACATCCAGATCGAGGTCGAGTCGATCGCCCAGCTGCGCGAGGCCCTGGCCGCCGGCGCCACCAGCGTGCTGCTGGACAACTTCACCCTCGACGACATGCGCGAGGCCGTGAAGATCTCCGGCGGCAAGGCCATGCTGGAGACCTCGGGCGGCGTCACGCTGTCCGCGCTGCGCGACATCGCCGCCACGGGCGTCGACCGCGTGTCGATCGGCAAGCTGACCAAGGACGTGGTCGCCACCGATTTTTCGATGCGCGTGCTCGACTAGTTGGCAATTTGCCGCGCGCCCGCAGGCCCCCGCGGCCGCCGCGCGCGGCACACTGCGGCGATGGACATCGCATCGATCCACAACAACCACGAGAAAGCGGTCTTCGCCTGCGTGCAGGAGACGGCCGAACACTTCCCCCACGTCCGCGACAACCCGGACATGCTGGCCGACATCGCGTGCGTCGCCCTGAACCGCCTGCCGCCGCGCTACATCCGCCACGACGTCGATTTCGCGTTCTTCCAGACCGACCGCGAGCGCACCGAGTCCGAGCGCGCCATCGCCGAGGCGGTCGAGTTCGCGTTCGGCTTCGTGCAGGCGCGCAACGCGATGCGCGCGCGGGCCTGACGCGCGCGCGCCTCAGCCGCGACGCAGCGACGCCTGCATGAAGCCGCCCACGCGGCGCTCGTAGTCCTCGCGCGCGAAGGCGTGCAGGTCCACGTGGGCCGCGCCCGGCACGATCCACAACGACTTGGGGTCGCCGCGGGCGGCCTCGAACAGGCGGCGCGTCTCCGCGAGCGTCGTGTGCCGGTCGGCGTCGCCCGCGGCGATCAGCAGCGGCGAGCGCAGCGACGGCAGCGCGTCGATCGGATGCAACTGCGCGGGCGTCACCCCGAGGCGCCACGGCATCTGCCACAGCAGCGCAGGTGCGAGCAGCGCGGCCGGCGCGCCCACGTGCTGCGCGAGCCGGTCGGCGACGGCCTCCTCGATGGTCGGGAACATGGACTCCATCACCACGGCCGCGGGCGCCGGATCGGGCCGTGCGAGCACCAGCGACGCGGCGCCCAGCGAAACGCCGATCGCCCCGACGCGCTCGCCCGCGCACCGCTGCGCGAGCCACGCCAGGGCCGCCGCGGCGCCGTGCGATTCGTTGGCGCCGAACGTGATGCGTGGCGCGGGGCTCTCGCCGTGTCCCGGCAGGTCGATCGCGAGCGTCGCGATACCCATGCGGTGGAGGAACAGCGCGCGCGACGTCATCGCATGACGGCTGCCGCGCACGCCGTGCAGCAGCAGCAACGCACCGCGTCCCGGCAGGCCCGGCGCGAACCAGCCGGCGACGAAGGCCCGCGCCGCGATCGGGATGCGAACCGTGCCCGCGTCCAGGCCCGCCGGCGGCTCGCCCGCCTTGCGCATTGCCGGACGCGTCATCGCTTCGCCGAGGGCCAGCGCCCCGCCGGTCGCACCGAGCGCGCCGGCCCCTGCCGCGCCGAGGACGACCTTGCGGCGTCGCACGCGGCGTGCCCTCAGCCCTGCTCGCGGCTGGTCGCCGGCCGCGTCAGCACCGTCGGGAAGCTCACCGGCAGCGTGCGCGGGAAGTCACGGCTGAAGTGCAGGCCGCGGCTCTCGTGGCGATTGAGCGCGGAGCGCACGATGAGCTCGGCGCAGACGACGAGGTTGCGCAGCTCCAGCAGGTCGCGCGTGACGCGGAAGTGCGCGTAGTACTCGTCGATCTCCGTCTTGAGCAGCTCGATGCGGTGCAGCGCGCGCTCCAGGCGCTTGGTGGTGCGCACGATGCCCACGTAGTTCCACATGAGCATGCGCAGCTCGTCCCAGTTGTGCGCGATCACGACCTGCTCGTCGGCGTCGTCGACCTGGCTCTCGTCCCACTCGGGCAGCGCGCGCACGGGCGGCGAGGCGTCGGCCAGGATCGCGTCCGCGCAGGTCTTGCCGATGACGACGCACTCCAGCAGCGAGTTGCTCGCGAGGCGGTTGGCGCCGTGCAGGCCGGTGTACGTCGTCTCGCCGACGCCGAACAGGCCCGGCAGGTCGGAGCGGCCGCTCAGGTCGGTGACCATGCCGCCGCACGTGTAGTGCGCGGCCGGCACGACGGGGATCGGCGCCTTGGCGATGTCGATGCCCAGCGACAGGCAGCGCGCGTGGATCGTCGGGAAGTGCTCCTTCAGGAAGGCTTCGCCCAGGTGCGTCGCGTCGAGCCAGACGTGGTCGATGCCGTGCTTCTTCATCTCGAAGTCGATCGCGCGGGCCACGATGTCGCGCGGCGCGAGCTCGCCGCGCTCGTCGTGGGCGAACATGAAGCGCGTGCCGTCCGGCAGCTTGAGCTGCGCGCCCTCCCCGCGCATCGCCTCGGTGATGAGGAAGCTGCGCTCCTGCGGGTGGTACAGGCAGGTCGGGTGGAACTGGATGAACTCCATGTTGGCCGCGCGGCAGCCCGCGCGCCAGGCCATGGCGATGCCGTCGCCGGTGGAGGTGTCCGGATTGCTGGTGTAGCGATAGACCTTGCCCACGCCGCCGGTGGCCAGCACCACGGCCGACGCGGCGATGGTCTCGACCCTGCGCGAGTCGATGTCGAGCGCGTAGATGCCGTACACGCGCGGCGCCTCGTCGCGCTTGAGGTGGCGCGAGGTGACGAGGTCGACCGCGATCCAGCGCTCGCGCAGCGTGATCAGCTCGCTGGCCTGCGCCTGCGCCAGCAGCGATTCGTGGATCGCGCGGCCCGTGGCGTCGGCGGCGTGGGCGATGCGGCGCACCGCGTGGCCGCCCTCGCGCGTGAGGTGCAGGCCCAGCGGGCCGGCGGCGTCGGCGGTGAACGGCACGCCGTTGTCCACCAGCCATTCGACGGCCTTGGCGCTGTTTTCGGCGATGAAGCGCGCGGTGTTCTCGTCGACGATGCCGGCGCCGGCGTCCTGCGTGTCGCGCACGTGCGACTCGATCGAGTCGTCCGAGCCCAGCACGCCCACGATGCCGCCCTGCGCCCAAGCCGTCGCCCCTTCGCTGAGCCCGCGCTTGGCCAGCACGATCACGCGCCGCCCGTGGCGCGCGAGGTGCAGCGCCACGGTGAGGCCGGCGAGGCCGGCCCCCACGATGACGACGGGGCTGGAAGCGGAGGAGGCAGTGGTGGGCATGGAAGGAGGTGGTGGTCGCCTGCGGGCGGGGCCGCGGCGCCCGACGGCTTCGCGATGGCGAAGATTCTACGAACTGGCGCAAATCCCTCTTGCAGGCCAGCCACGGCCACGTGAAAGGCGCTTGACTGGCGTCAGCCGCAGAACGCCACCAGGGTCCACAGCGCCAGCACGTTGTCCGGCGCCAGCCAGGCCGCGCCCAGGGCGGCGACCGCCGCGGCCGCGCCGGCGAGCGCCAGCAGGCGTGCGCGCGTCACGCGGCCACCCGCGCGCGCGTGGGCGTGCGCGCGAGCGCGCGGTCGTCGATCGGCCAGTGCAGCGCCGCCGCCAGCACGCCCAGCGCCATCGCCAGCAGCCAGACCAGGTCGTAGGACTGCGTGCGCACGAACACCAGGCCGCCGAGCCACACGCCCAGGAAGGAGCCGAACTGGTGGCCGAAGAACACGAAGCCGAACAGGCTGCCGATGTGCCGCACGCCGAACACCTGGCCGACGATGCCGTTGGTCAGCGGCAGCGTGCCCAGCCAGATGAAGCCCATCACCGCGGCGAAGGCATGGAGCGTGAGCGGGCTGAGCGGCAGCAGCACGAACAGCGCCATCGCCGCCGAGCGCACCAGGTAGATGCCCGCCAGCACGTTCTTGCGCCGCAGCCGCGCGCCCACCAGCCCGAACACGTAGGTGCCGGCGACGTTGGCCAGCGCGATGATCGCCAGCGCCGCGACCGCGTCCGCGGGCTGCAGGCCCTTGTCGCGCAGGTAGGCCGGCAGGTGCGTGGCGATGAAGGCGAGCTGGAAGCCGCACGCCGTGAAGCCGAGGTTCAGCAGCCAGAACCCGCGATGGCCGAACGCCTCGCGCAAGGCGGCGCGCAGGCCGGGAGACGGCGGCGTCGCCTCGGTGGCGACGGGCGCGCCCTCGCGCAGGAGCAGCGCGAGCGGCAGCAGCGCGAGGCAGGCGAGGGCCAGCACGATCACCGCGACGATCCAGCCGCGGCCGCCGATCAGCCCCTGCACCAGGGGCACCAGCGCGAACTGCCCGAAACCGCCCAGCGCGCCGGCCAGGCCCATCGCCCAGCTCCGGCGTTCGGGTGGCAACAGGCGGTTGAGCGCGCCATACACCGTGCCGAACGCGGTGCACGACAACGCGACGCCGACGCACACGCCCGCCGTCCACGTGAACGCGGCCGGCGTCGCAGCCCCCGCCATGCCGGCCAGGCCCAGCGCGTACAGCGCGAGGCCCGCCGCGATCACCCGCGCGCTGCCGAAGCGGTCGGCGACCATGCCCGTGAACGGCTGCGCCACGCCCCAGGCGAGGTTCTGGATCGCCATCGCGAAGGCGAACGTCTCGCGCGTCCAGCCGCGCCCGGTGGCCACCGGCAGCTGGAACAGGCCCTGGACGTAGCGCATGCCCAGCGATAGCCCCATGACCACGCCGCCGGCCACGACGATGGCGACGGGCTCGCGCCACCAGCGGTGCGACGGGGACGAAGGGTTCGGAACCGCAGCGCGCGACATGGCGGATCTCCTGTGCATGGGATTCCCATTACAGGATCGACCGGCCTGTGCTTCAATGGACGAATTCGCCGCTTCGCATGCGCCTCGGGAATGTCACTGCCTCTGCTCAAACTCGCCTCGCTCGACCTGGTGCGCGGTTTCGTGGCCGTCGGACGCCGCATGAGCATCACGCACGCCGCCGAGGACCTGTGCCTCACGCAGTCCGCCGTCAGCCGCCAGGTGGCGGCGCTCGAGTCGCACCTGGGCGTGCGGCTGTTCACGCGTGGCTACCGCGCGATCGCGTTCACGCCCGAGGGCGAGCGCCTGTTCCGCAGCGCCGACGCAGCCGTGCAGCAACTGCAGGACGCGATGGGCGAGCTGAGCGACGCCGCTGCCGACAAGCCCGTCGTGCTCGGAGCCAGCATCGGCGTGGCGAGCCTGTGGCTGCTGCCGCGGCTGGCCGGCTTCCAGGCCGCGCACCCGGGCGTCGAACTGCGGCTGTCGGCCAGCGACCGCATCGTCGACCTGCGTCACGACGATGTCGACCTCGCGATCCGCTACGTGCGCCACGCGCCCGCGGGCACCGGCGTCGCGCCGCGCCGGCTGTTCGGCGAGACGGTGGTAGCCGTCGCGCACCCGTCGGTAGCCGAGGGCGCACTGGCGACGCGGCGCGCCCTCGCCCGCCAGACACTGCTGGAGTTCGATGCGCCGCGCGGACACCTGCGCCCCGCGTGGCTGCAGTGGTCGTCCTGGCTCGAGCGCCGCGGCTGGGCGGGCGCCAAGCCGCGCGGCGTGCTGCGTTTCAGCCAGTACGACCAGGTCATCCACGCCGCGCTCGCCGGCCAGGGCGTCGCCCTCGGCCGCCTGCCGCTGCTGCAGCCGCTGCTGGACGAAGGGCGCCTCGTCCTCGCCGATGCCAGCCGCATCGAGACGGCACACGGCTATTGGCTGCTGCAGGCCGACGCGACACCGCGTCGCCCCGTGCAACTGGTCGCCGACTGGATCACCGCCGAGGCCTCGGCGGCGGCGGTCCCGGGATGACGTGATGCCGGCCTGTCGCCATCGCGACAGCCCCTGACGAACTTTCGACGCCTTGGCGCGATTGCGTGATGGATTTCCTCCCGCGCAAAGTCCGGTTACAGACGAGACGCCGGGTGACTTGGAATGGACTTGCCCGGCGGGCACATTGCATCCCCTTTGACGACTCGAAGGAACTCCATGACCGCGCCGCGCCGCCTGCTGCTCGCCATGACGGCGCTGGCGATCCTGTCGTCGGCCGCGGGATGCGACGGGCAGCCCAGGAACCTGTCGATCGGCGTGCTGGTCGCGCAGTCCGGTCCCTCGGGCGCACGCGGCAAGGACCTGCTCGATGGCGCGCTGCTGGCCGCCGAGGAGATCAACGCGGCGGACTTCAGGGTCGACGGCCGGCCGCTGCACGTCGACATCCGGGCCACCGACGACAAGGGCGAGGTCGAGCCCGCCAAGTCCCAGGCGCGCGACCTGATCGACACCGGCATCGCCGCGATGATCGGCCCGGTCAACAGCAACCAGGCCGCCGCCGTGATCCCCATCGTCGCGGCCCGGGGCCTGCCGCAGCTGATCACCGCCACCAGCGCCGCCCTGCCCGCGCTCGGCCAGGGCAACGTGCTGCGCCTGCTGGCCAACGACGACCAGCAGGGCCGCGCCATCGCGTCCTTCGCGGCCGAGACGCTGGCGGCCAAGCGCATCGCGCTGGTGGCCGAAAGCAGCGACTACGGTCGCGGCCTGAACGCGAGCGTCGGCGCCGCCCTGCACCGGCTGCAGCGCGACGCCGTCATCTCCGCCCAGGTCGACGACAAGGGCCAGGTCGCGCCCGAGACCATCGCCCGGTTCCGCCAGGCGGGCGTCGACACCATCGTCTTCCTCGCGCGCGAGCCGCAGCTGATGGGCGTGCTCGACGCGCTGGAAAGCAGCGGCTGGACGGACGTCGCCATCGTCGGCACGAATGTCGTGCGCAACCGCAGCGTCGCGCGCCGGCCGCTGCGGGTCAAGGGGCTGTATGCGACGGCCACGGCCATCGACGCCAGGGAGTTCCCCGAGGGCAAGGCGTTCCTCGAGGCCTTTCGCAAGCGCTTCGACGCCGAGCCGGTGTGGGGCGCGCAGTACGCCTACGACGCCGTGTACGCGCTGGCCGACGCCGCGCGCCAGGCCCGTACGCTGGATCCGGCCGAACTCGTGCAGACGCTCAAGCGCATCGACCCCGGCACGAAGGTCAACCAGCAGATGCGCTTTGCCGCGTCGGGCGAGCAGGTATATCCGAACATCGGCGTCTACAAGGTCGATCGCGGGACGTGGGCGATGCAGATGATGTCGGCGACGTGGTGAGGCGCGGCATCGAGCGTTCGACATGCCGGCGCGACGCGCTCGAAGGGGCCTGGCCTGTCTTTCGTTCGCGGCGTCCGGCCGATCGACGCTGCTCGGCGATTCGCGAACGAAAGCGCAGGCCTGACCCCGATCATTCGCTGACGAGCTGGGTCAGGCCTTCGCCTCGATTCGCGATCGGCGATGAGGCCACTCGCGGGAGCCCCGGCGCGAATTCGAGGAGAGGCCAGACGCCTCCCGGGCCGCCGATGAATCGGCCCGAGGGCGTTGCTGCCGTCGGGCCTTCGATCGGTCGACGTACGCTCAGTGCACCACGCGCCCGAAGCTGAACTCGCCGTCCTTGACGTCCACCGGGATCACGTCCTTCGGCCCGAAGCGGCCCTCGAGGATCAGCCGCGCCACCGGGTTCTCGATGCGCTGCTGGATCGCACGCTTGAGCGGGCGCGCGCCGAACACCGGGTCGAAGCCGACCTTGGCGAGCTCGCGCAGCGCCGCGGGCGAGACTTCCAGCATCATGTCCATCTTGGCGACGCGCGACTCGAGCGTGGCCAGCTGGATCCTGGCGATGTCCTGGATGTTGGCCTGGTCCAGCGCGTGGAACACGACCGTCTCGTCGATGCGGTTGAGGAACTCGGGGCGGAAATGGCCCTTGACCTCCTCCCACACCGCGTCGCGGATCTCCTGCGACGGCTGGCCGGCCATCTGCATGATCATCTGCGAGCCGAGGTTGCTGGTCATGACGATGACCGTGTTCTTGAAGTCCACGGTGCGGCCCTGGCCGTCGGTCAGGCGGCCGTCGTCCAGCACCTGCAGCAGCACGTTGAACACGTCCGGGTGCGCCTTCTCGACCTCGTCGAGCAGCACCACGCTGTAGGGCTTGCGCCGCACGGCCTCGGTGAGCGTGCCGCCCTCGTCGTAGCCGACGTAGCCCGGAGGCGCGCCGATCAGGCGGCTCACGGAGTGCTTCTCCATGAACTCGCTCATGTCGACGCGGATCAGGTGATCCTCGCTGTCGAACAGGAAGCCCGCGAGCGACTTGCACAGCTCGGTCTTGCCCACGCCGGTCGGGCCCAGGAACAGGAACGAGCCCAGAGGCCGGTTGGGGTCGGACAGGCCTGCGCGCGAGCGGCGGATCGCGTCGGAGACGACCTTGATCGCCTCGTCCTGGCCCACCACGCGCTCGTGCAGCTTGTCCTCCATCTGCAGCAGCTTGTCGCGCTCGCCCTGCATCAGCTTGGCCACGGGGATGCCGGTGGCGCGCGCCACGACCTCGGCGATCTCCTCGGCGCCGACCATCGTGCGCAGCAGCTGCGGCGCCTTGCCGTCGCCACCCTGGGCCTTGCCGGCCTCGACGGCCTGCGCCTCGGCGAGCTTCTTCTCGAGTTCGGGCAGCCTGCCGTACTGCAGCTCGGCGACCTTGTTGAAGTCGCCCTTGCGCTTCAGGTTCTCGATCTCGAAGCGCAGCTTGTCGATCTCCTCCTTCAGGTGCGCGGAGCCCTGCGCGGCGGCCTTCTCGGCCGTCCACACCTCCTCGAGGTCGGCGTACTCGCGACCCAGTCGCGCGATCTCCTCCTCGATGAGGCCCAGGCGCTTCTGCGAGGCCTCGTCGGTCTCGCGCCTGACGGCCTCGCGCTCGATCTTGAGCTGGAT
>DATCRO010000829.1:0-6481 GCA_036569025.1 Burkholderiaceae bacterium | reverse complement strand
ACCGTGGCCGCTGCCACCTTCGCATCAACGACATGCCGCCGCCCGGTGAGCTCGTCTTCGTCTACGACGACGCCACGCGCTACGACTACGAGGTGACCAAGTCCGGCGGCGTCACCCGAATCTCGAGGCGCTGAGACCGTGGCCGAGAACGAAGCCATGTCGTCGCTGGACGAGCCCGAGGAGGGCGGCGAAGGTCGCGAGAGCACTCGCCGCTGGCTCATCAAGACGCTGGCGATGCCGGCGGCGATCTGCATCGTGCCGCTGATATTCGAGCTGTTCTCGCACGCGCACGACGAGCGCGAGAACCAGTTCCGGCTCTACACCGAGCTCCTGAGCAAGCGCGAGGAGGCGGACATGGCGGTGCGCCAGGCCATCTTCGACAAGGTGTTCGACAAGTACCTGCCGCCCGACTCCAACGACATCGACACTCGCCTGGTCGGCCTGGAGCTGATGGCGGCCAACTTCCACGAGTCGGTCGACATCAGCCCGCTGTTCTGGCAGCTCGATCGCCAGGTGAGCCGGCAGCGCGAAGGCGCGCAACGCGATTCGGCGCTGGCGGAGCTCGGGCGCATCGCACGCATGGGCAAGGCGCGGCAGGTCGAGGGGCTGGAGATCGCGGGCAGGCGGCAGGATCTCTCGTACGACCTCGCGGTGCCGCCTGAAACGCTGCAGAAGGTCTCATGCGCCTGGAGCCTGCCCGACGTGCCCGGC
This sequence comes from Burkholderiaceae bacterium, assembly GCA_036569025.1. Classification (GTDB taxonomy): domain Bacteria; phylum Pseudomonadota; class Gammaproteobacteria; order Burkholderiales; family Burkholderiaceae_C; genus Scleromatobacter. Next base: position 5,770 of record DATCRO010000829.1, on the reverse strand, counting down.
GACCGCGGCGCGCAGCACAGGAGGCGCCTTTTCGACGTCGAGCTGGTCAAGGCCGACCTCCCGGGACGACGGCTCCAGATGCACCTGTCGTACAGCGACCTGGGCGGTGACAAGAAGGTGCACCAGGTGGTGGTCTGGACCGGCCTCTACGACTTCCCGCTGATGAACTTCACGCGCATCTCCGACCAGGAACGCGTGGCCATGGTGCTCACGCGCCTGGATCCCGACTCGATGTCGGCCACCGTGACGTTCGTCTATTACCCGAGCTCGCGCAGCGGGACCAAGGACAAGCCGTACATCGATGACGTCATCAGCCGACTGGGGCAGCCATGAGCCAATCCTTCCTCTCGGTCGCCTGCGCCGGCCTGCTGCTGGCTGCCGGCGCCCTGGCCGCCGCCGAATCGGTCGACGTGCCGGCGGTGGCCGCATCGATGGCCGCTGCCGGCCCGAAGCCGACGGCCACCGTGTTCGTGACGGTGCGGGACGCCCACGGCAAGGTGGTGGCCAACCCCGGGGCCAGCGTCGAGGCCGCCACGGCCGACCAGGCCCAGTCCGTCGGGCCTCACGGCGTCAAGCTGGGCGTGCCGGGCGACGTGATGGTGTTCGTGCCCGGCGCCATGTGCAAGGTGACGCTCAGCGCGAAGATGGCCGCTCGCGGCGTGATGATCACGGTCGACCGCCTGGACAGCGGCACGCAGTGCGCGGCCGCCGAGGTGCAGGCGTCCGCCGCGTCGGCCGCCGGTGCTGCGTCCGCCGCGTCGACCGCCGGTGGCGCCGGCAAGGACAAGCACGGCGGCAGCAACCTGCTCGACTCGATCTTCTGACGCCTACTTCGCCGCGGCGTCGGCCGGCGGCAGGCCCTCGAGCTGGCGCACGTACTTGGTCGCGATCGAGCCGTGCGACAGCATCCGGTCGTGCACCGCGAGGTCGTCGGCGCCCATCCTGGCCTTCAGGTCGCGGGCGAGCGCGATCTGCTCCTGCACGCCGACGAAGTAGGTCGACAGCTGGCCGGCCGACATCTCGGCGCGCCGCCACTTGCCCGCGGCCTCGCCTTCTTCCTGGTAGCCCGTGTCCATCATCAGGTGCCTGGCCTCGTCCTCGGTCATGTGGCCGGCGTGGATCTTCTGGTCGAGGATCGCGTTGATGGCCACGCGCAGGCGGATCTTGAGTTGCTCCATGCGCGTCTCGTCGCCGCCCCAGCCGGCCTCGGCCATGATCTGCTCGGCGTAGACGGCCCAGCCCTCGATGAAGGTGCCCGAGCCGGTCATCGCACGCACCAGCGTCGGCATCTTGACCTGGCTGGCGTGCGCGCCCTGCAGGTAGTGGCCGGGCATCGCCTCGTGCGCGGTGATGTCGCGCATCTCGGCGCTGTTGTCCTCGCGGTACTGGGATTCGACGCGCTGCGGCGACCAGTCGGCCGGCGTGGGCGAGATCGCGTAGAAGGTCTCGCCGTTCTTCTCGAGCGGACCCGCCCAGTCGCAGAACGCGGTGGCCTGGCCGCGCTGGAACTCGGGCATCACGATGACCTTGATCGGCTGGGTGGGCAGCGAGACGATCCGGTGCTCGCGCACGAAGGCGGTCGCCTTGTCGAGGTCATCGCGCGCCTCGGCGACGATGGTGTCGTTGTTCGGGTGCGTGTCGGCGATCTTGTCGAGCACGGCGCGCACGATCACGTGGCCGTCGACGCCCTCGGTCGGCTTGCCCGGGAACCAGCGCTGGTACATCGGCAGCGCGAGCTGTTCCATCTGCGCCTGCGTCGACTTGAGGTCGGCCTCGGCACGGGCGAGGATCTCGTCGGCGCCGAGGTCGGAGTCGAGCGAGAACTTCAGGCGCTGCTCGAAGTGCGCCTTGCCGAAACGGAAGTCGCCGTCCGAGCGCGGCAGCAGCGTCTTCTCCAGCCACGTGCCGTAGTCCTTCAGCGCGGCGGCCGCGCGGGCGCGGGCGGGCGCGAGGACGGCCTTCATCTCGGGCGCCTGCTTGATGAAGTCGTCCAGGTCGTCCTGCACGAACGAGATGGCGCCCTTGTTCTGCGCGATCGCCGTCTCGGTGTACACGCGGGGCGGGCGCTGCAGGTTCTGCCTGGCGGCGGCGACCAGCCGGGGGATCGCCTCCAGGCGCAGCTTCGCGGCGGCCAGGCGCTGCCTGATCGGCGCGAAGTCGCGCGCGAGCAGCACGTAGACGCCCTCGGTGCCCGAGTAGTCGGTGACCTGCCACGTGTAGGTCTTCATCACCTCGATGTCGAACAGGCGCGCGCGCAGGTCGTTGACGAGGATCTCGCGGTCGACCGCGTGGTCGGGCGGCAGGCTGGACGCCGGGATCGCCTGCAGGATGTCCAGCGTCTTGCGGTACAGCTTGCGATCGGCCGCGACGCCCGCGGCGGACACGTCGCCGCTGCGGCGGTCGAACCGGTGGTCGCCCAGCTGCGTGGCTTCCTCGGGGTGCGTGGCGAGGTAGCGCTCGTAGAAGTCGTGCACGACCTGCTCGAATCGGTGCGTGACGGCGGGGTCGGGCGCGGCATGCGCCGGCGCGGCGAGCAGCGCGAGGGCGCCGCCGAGCGCGACGGACAGGAGCGAGCGATGGAGGGTGGGCTTGGTCATGGCCGGAAGTATGCGGCAGACCTGGACGAACAAAACGCGCCCGTGGGCGCGTTCGAAGGACAGATGCGGTGGTCGCGCGGCGTCTTTTGGTGAGGACGCGAAGCCGAGGGGTCTGGCCTCTCCTCGGATCGCGCCATCGCGTCGCCGGTGGCGGTGACGCTGATCGCGATTCGAGGCGGAGGCCTGACCCCGATCATCGGCCGGGGATCGAGGTCGGGCCTTCGCCTCGTGTCGCCGGCTGCTTGCCCTGCGATGGCGGCAGCCCGGCGGCGACATGAGGAGAGGCCGGACCCCTCCGGCGCCGCCGAGCGTTCAGATCTTCGCGAACCCGTTCTCGAGGTCCGCCTTCAGGTCCTCCAGCGCCTCGATGCCCACCGACAGCCTGATCAGCGTGTCGCCGATGCCCAGCTTCGCCCGCTGGTCGGCCGGGATCGACGCGTGCGTCATGATGGCCGGGTGCTCGATCAGGCTCTCGACGCCGCCCAGGCTCTCGGCCAGCGCGAACAGGTGCACGTGCTCCAGGAAGCGGCGGGCGCCGGCGAGGTCGGTCTTGAGATCCAGCGAGATCATGCCGCCGCCGCCGCGCATCTGGCGCTTGGCGAGCGCGAATTGCGGATGGCTCTCCAGGCCCGGATAGAACACGCGCGCCACCTTCGGGTGCGACTCCAGCCACTGTGCCATCGCCAGCGCGCTCTGGTTGTGGCGCTCCATGCGCAGCGCGAGCGTCTTCACGCCGCGCAGCGCCAGGAACGAGTCGAACGGGCCGGCGATCGCGCCCACCGCGTTGTGCAGGAACGCGAGCCGCTCGGCCCACTCGTCCTGCCGTCCCTCGCGGCCCACCACCGCCACGCCGCCGACGACGTCGGAGTGGCCGTTCAGGTACTTGGTGGTGGAATGCACGACGATGTCGAAGCCGTAGGCGAGCGGGTTCTGGCCCCACGGGCTCGCGAAGGTGTTGTCGGCCACCGCGATGAGGTTGGCCTCGCGCGCGATCCCGGCGACCGCCTCCAGGTCGATCAGCTTGAGCAGCGGGTTCGACGGCGTCTCGACCCACACCATCTTCGTGTTGGGCTTGATCGCGGCGCGCACGGCCTGCGGGTCGGACATGTCGATGAAGCTCACCTGCAGGCCCATGCTGCGCTTGCGCACGCGCTCGAACAGGCGGAACGAGCCGCCGTACAGGTCGTCGCTGGCGATGACGTGGGCGCCCGCGTCCAGCAGTTCCAGCACCGTCGACATGCTCGCCAGCCCGGACGCGAACGCATAGCCGCGCCGGCCGCCCTCGAGGTCGGCCACGCAGCGCTCGAGCGCCTCGCGCGTCGGGTTCTGGCTGCGCGAGTACTCGTAGCCCTTGTGCACGCCGGGGCTGGACTGCACGTAGGTGGACGTCTGGAAGATCGGCGGCATGATCGCGCCGGTCGACGGGTCGGGGAACTGGCCGGCGTGGATGACGCGGGTCTCGAAGCCGTGGGGCTTGTCGGTCTTGCTCATGGTGTCTTATGCCAGTGTCTTGCGGAGGTAGTTCAGGAGGTCGAACCGCGTGATCAGACCATAAAACCCGTGCGCATCGGCGACGACCGCCACCCAACCCTCCTGCAGGGTCGTGATCAGCACCTGCAGGCCCGCGTCGGGGCGCAGCGTGCGCAGCTGGCGGTTCATCGCCTGGCGCACCGGCTGGCGGAAGCGCTCGGAGTCGGCGCTGACGTGCATCAGCAGGTCCGACTCGTCGAGCAGGCCGGCCAGCTTGCCGTCCTGCAGCACCGGCACCTGCGAGATGTCGGCCGCGCGCATGCGCTGGAACGCGGTCAGCAGCGTGTCGTCGGGCGTGACGCTGATGACCGCCTCGTCGACGACGCGGCGCGAGATCAGGTCGCGCAGGTCGCCGACGGTGGAGCGCTGCAGCAGGCCCTGGTCGAACATCCAGCTGTCGTTGTAGACCTTGGACAGGTAGCGCGTGCCGGTGTCGCAGACGAAGGTGACCACGCGCTTGGGCGTGGTCTGCGCGCGGCAGTGGCGCAGGGCGGCGGCCAGCAGCGTGCCGGTGGACGAGCCCGCGAGCAGGCCCTCGCGCTTGAGCAGCTCGCGCGCGGTCGCGAAGCTCTCCTCGTCGTCGATCGAGTAGCCGGTGCGCACGTTCTCCAGGTCGGCGATCGCCGGGATGAAGTCCTCGCCGATGCCTTCGACGGCCCACGAGCCGGCCGTGCCGTACCTGCCGGTGGCGATGTAGTCGCACAGCACCGAGCCCTTCGGGTCGGCCAGCACGAACTCGGTCTCGGGCGAGACGCGCTGGAAGTAGCGCTTCAGGCCGGTGATGGTGCCGCCCGAGCCGACGCCGCACACGATGGCGTCGACGCGGTGGCCCATCTGCTGCCAGATCTCCGGCGCGGTGGTCATCTCGTGCGCCAGCGGGTTGGCGGGGTTGTTGAACTGGTCGATGTAGAACGCGTCGCCGCCGGCCTCGCGCGCGAGGCGTGCGGCCATGTCCTGGTAGTACTCGGGGTGGCCCTTGGCGACGTCCGAGCGCGTGGTGTGCACCTCGGCGCCGAGCGCCTTCAGGTGCAGCACCTTCTCCGACGACATCTTGTCGGGCACCACCAGCACGACGCGGTAGCCCTTGGCGCGCGCGACCAGCGCGAGCCCCAGGCCCGTGTTGCCGGCCGTCGCCTCGATCACCGTGCCGCCGGGCCGCAGCCGGCCGTCGCGCTCGGCGGTCTCGATCATCGCGAGGCCGATGCGATCCTTGATCGATCCGCCCGGGTTCTGCGACTCCAGCTTGAGGAACAGCTGGCAGCAGCCGGTGTCGAACTGGGTCAGCTCGACCATGGGCGTGTTGCCGATGAGGTCGAGCACGGCGGGACGGGCCGGGCGGGCGGCCGGCGTCTGGACAGGAGTGGTCATGTCTCTTTGGTGGCGATCGGGTGGCTCGTGGCCGGATCGCATCGGAGTTGGCGGTGACCCAGGATAGCGCGCGCCGTCATGCGACCGCGTCATGGCTTTATCCAATGCGCGCGTGCTAGGGACAGTGGAATCCCGGGGTCCCGGCCGGGCGCCGGGCGCCGTCCCGGCTTGAAGGAGAATGCGGGGCCGGCGATGGCCGGTCAACGGAGGAGCGAAGATGGCGATGGACGTGGTCGACTACGAGATCAAGGGCGCGGAGATGCAGTTCGTGGAGG
>DATCRO010000828.1:0-6672 GCA_036569025.1 Burkholderiaceae bacterium | reverse complement strand
ACCTGCGCGCCTTCGAGCGCCGTGCGAAGGCCGAGGCCGCCGTGAGCCACGTGCGCGACCTCGACGTGCGCCCCGAGAGCCTGCCCGACGACGTCGGCGCCGCGGCCTGGGCGCTCTGGCAGGCCGGCCGCGTGCCGGACGCGCTGTCGCTGCTGTACCGCGGCGCGCTGTCGCGGCTGATCCACAAGTACCGCGTGCCGATCTCGTCCTCGACCACCGAGGGTGAATGCCTCGAGCTCGCGCGCGCGGGCCTGGAGCCGCCGACGCTGCGCTACGTCACGCAGGTGGTGCGTGCGTGGGAGGCCAGCATCTACGGCGGCCGCGCGCTGTCGCTGGCGATGGGCGAGGCGCTGTGCACGGGCTTTCGCGAGCGGCTGGACGGCCGCGCCGCGGCGGGGGCCGCGGCATGAAGGGTCCGGCGATCCTGCGCACGCTGCTGGTGCTGCTGGCCCTGCTGGTCGTCGGCTGGGTGGTGCACAAGACGCGCTGGGTGGACGTCGAGGTCGAGGACGAGGCCCACGGCAAGGCCGCGACCGACCCGTACTACTCGCTGCGCCATGTGCTGCAGGGCGCGGGCGCCACGCTGGAGGTGCGCAACTCGCTCGAGCCGCTGCCGCCGGCCGGCGCGACGCTGTTCCTGGAGTCCGACCAGTGGAACATCTTCCCCGAGCGCGAGGCGCGGCTGAAGGCCTGGGTCGAGGCCGGCGGCCATCTCGTGCTGCCGTCGCCGCACGCGTTCGGCGACGACGACAGGTTGCGCTGGGTGCCGCTGACGTCCATCGATCCGCGCCGCCCGCTCGCCAAGAAGACGCCGGCCGCCTCCGCCGCCGACGACGAGGACGACGACGACGAGCGCAAGGACGCGAAGTCCGACAAGTCCGGTCGGACGCCGCAGCAGACGGAGCAGCAGCGGCGCCGCGCCGAGAAGCTGGCGCGCCGGCTGGGCGTCAGGATCCCGGATCGCGCCTGCACGGTGTTCACCGAGACCGGCGCCACGACGCAGCCCGCGTTCGAGCCGGGCCGGCACTTCCGCGCCTGCGCGCCCGCCGGCGTGCTGCGGACGCTGAACCACGTCGAGCCCACCTGGATGCTGGCGGGCACGCCCGGCACGCTGGCCATGCGCGTGCCGGTCGGCCGCGGCGACGTCACGGGCGTCACGCCGCTGCTGGAACTCGAGAACCACGACCTGCTGGACGGCGACAACGCGCTGATCGCGGCGGCCGTGCTGCAGGCCAAGCCGGGACGCGCGGTCTGGATCGTCGAGGACGAATCGCGCGAGCCGCTGCTGGGCTGGCTGTGGCACGAGGCGCGCACGCCGTTCCTGCTGGCGCTCGCCGCGGTGGCGCTGTCGCTGTGGCGCCTGATGACGCGCTTCGGCCCGCGCGAGGCCGTTCCGCCGCAGGCGCGCCGCTCGATGGGCGAGCAGGTGCGCGGCACCGGCCAGTTCATCGCCGATACCGACGCGCGCGCGCTGCACGCGGCCACCCGCAAGGCCTTCGAGGACGCCGCCCGTCCGCGCGTCGAGGCCTGGGCCGAGCGCGACGACGCCGACCGCATCGCGGCGCTCGCGCAGTCGCTGGCGCCCGCCGCCGCCCTCGATGCCGCCGCACTGCTGGCCGCGCTCCACGTGGGCGGCGGCGCCACGAAACCGCAGATCCTGGCGGCGACCGCCGTCCTCGAGCAGGCCCGGCGCGCGATCCTGCGCGCGTCCGCCGCCCGCCACACCTCCTGACCTTCCACACGGACATCACCATGGCCATCGATTCCCAGGAACTCCAATTCATCGGCAGCGCGCTGGGCAAGCTGCGGGCCGAGGTCGGCCGCGCGGTCGTCGGCCAGCAGGAGGTCATCGACCAGACGCTGGTGGCCTTCGTCGCCTCCGGCCACATCCTGTACGAAGGCCTGCCGGGCCTGGGCAAGACGCTGCTGGCGCGCGCGCTGGCGCAGGCGATGTCCCTGCAGTTCTCGCGCGTGCAGTTCACGCCCGACCTGATGCCGTCCGACCTCACCGGCCACGCCGTGCTGGAGCCGGGCACCGACGGCGGCATCGGCCGGCTGCGCCTGCGCAAGGGGCCGATCTTCACCAACCTGCTGCTGGGCGACGAGATCAACCGCGCGCCGGCCAAGACGCAGAGCGCGCTGCTGGAGGTCATGCAGGAGCGCCAGGTCACGCTGGAGGGCCAGACCGTGTCGCTGCCGCGGCCCTTCATGGTGCTGGCCACGCAGAACCCGATCGACTCCGAGGGCACGTACCCCCTGCCCGAGGCCCAGCGCGACCGCTTCCTGTTCAAGATCGACATCGGCTTCCCGACGCAGGCCGAGGAAGTCGACGTGGTCAAGGCCGCCACCGGCCACCAGGTGGGCGACGCGCTGCCGCTGGACAAGGTGCAGCGCTGCCTGACCGAGGCCGACGTCGCGCGCCTTCAGCAGACCGTCAGCGCCGTGATGATCGACGACCGCGTGGTCGACTACGCCGTGCGCCTGGCGCGCGCCACGCGCGGCGCGGTGGGCCTGGGCAACGGCGCGGGCTCGCGCGGCGCGATCGCGCTGGTGCGCGCGGCGCGCGCGGCGGCGCTGATCCAGGGCCGCGACTACGCCACGCCGGACGACGTCAAGCGCCAGGTGCTGCCGGCGCTGCGCCATCGCGTGGTGCTGTCGCCCGATGCGCAGCTGGAAGGCCGCGCCGTCGACGACGTGCTGCGCGAGATCATCACCCGCGTCGACGCGCCGCGCCTGTAAGACCCGAAGGACGCGCGTGGCCCGCCTGTTGATGCCCACCCGGCGCACCGTCCATGCGGTGGCCGCCATCGCCACCGGCACCGCCGTCGCGCTGCTGGTGACGAAGTGGCGCGGCCTGCCGGACCCGCACCTGGCGCTGGTGGGTGGCGGCCTGTTCGGCGCGCTGGTCGCGGTGTGCGTCGTCGACGCCCTGCTCACCGCGCTCGCGCTGCGCCGCCACCCGATCGCGTTCGAGCGCCAGATGCCCAGTGCGTTCGCGCTCGGGCAGCCGCACGGCCTGACCGTGACGCTGGCTCACGAGGGAGCGATCGCGTGGGACATCGAGCTGTTCGACCACGTGCCCGCCACGATGACGCAGCGCCTGCTGCCGGCCACGGTCGTCCTGCCCGCCGCCAGCAGGCTCGACGTCCGCTACGAGATCACGCCGACGCAGCGCGGCAAGGTCGTCTTCGAGCCTGCGGCGATCCGCGTGCGCTCGCGCCTGGGCCTGGTCGACCTGCAGCGGCGCGTGGGCGCGTCGCAGTCGGTGCACGTCTATCCGAACTTCGCGGCGCTGTCGCGCTACGCCTGGCTGGCAGGCGACCGGCGCCTGGCCGAGATCGGCATCAAGACCTACGCCGCGCGCGGCGCCGGCACCGACTTCAAGCAGCTGGGCGAGTACGTGCCCGGCATGCCCACGCGCCACATCGACTGGAACGCGTCGATGCGCCATCGCCGTCCGGTGGTGCGCGAGTTCCAGGACGACCGCGACCAGTCGGTCGTGTTCCTGCTGGACTGCGGCCGCCGCATGCGCGCCGACGAGCGCTCGGGCACCAGCGGCAGCCACTTCGACCAGGCGCTCAACGCGGCGATGCTGCTGGCCTACGTCGCGCTCAAGGACGGCGACGCCGTGGGCGCGCTGACCTTCGGCCACGACGCATCCGAGCAGCGCCACTTCGCGCCCGCCAAGGGGATGGCCGCGCTCAACACGCTGGTCGCGCGCCTGCACGACATCGAGCCCAGCCCCACGCATTCGGACTACCTTGCCGCCGCGCGCGACCTGATGCTGCGCGTGCGCCGACGCTCGCTGATCGTGGTGCTGACGAACTTCCGCGACGAGGACTGCGAGGAGCTCGAGGACGCGCTCAAGCTGATGCGCACGCGCCACCTGGTGCTGCTCGCGAGCCTGCGCGAGGGCGTCGTCGCCGAGATCGCGGCGCAGCCGCTCGACGAGCCGGGCGCGATCGTCGATGTCGCCTCGGCGCACTGGTTCCAGAACGCCCGCGCCGAGGCCTTCCGGCGCCTGGCCGGCAAGAACCAGCTGCTGGTGGACACCGAGCCCGAGAAGCTCGCGGCAGCGCTGGTCAACCGCTACCACGCGGTCAAGCGGGCGCGCCTGCTCTGACACGCGTGCCGGGGCGTGCCACACTGCGCCCATGACCGCCGCCCTCACCCTCTTCGTCGACGCCCAGTACGCCAGCCCGTATGCGATGTCCGCCTTCGTGGCGCTGGACGTCAAGCAGCTGGACTTCGAAGTGCGCACGCTGGACCTGTCGGCCGCGGCGCAGCATGCGCCCGGATTCGCCGGCCTGTCGCTGACGCGCCGCGTGCCCACGCTGCTGCATGGCGACTTCGCGCTGTCGGAGTCGTCGGCGATCGCCGAGTACGTCGACGAGGTCTTCCCCGGCGCGGCGCTGTATCCGGCCGATCCGCGCCGGAAGGCCCGCGCGCGCCAGGTGCAGGCCTGGCTGCGCAGCGACCTGATGCCGATCCGCATGGAGCGCTCCACCGAGGTCGTGTTCTACGGCGCGCCGGCGCCCGCGCTGTCGCCCGTGGCGATGGCCGCCGCAGGCAAGCTGTTTTCCGCGGCCGAAGCGCTGCTGCCTGACGGCCAGGCGAACCTGTGCGGCGACTGGTGCATCGCCGACGTCGATCTCGCGCTGATGCTCAACCGCCTCGTCCTGAACGGCGATGCGGTGCCCGCGCGCCTGGCCGACTACGCGCGCCGGCAGTGGCGGCATCCGGCGGTGCAGCGCTGGGTGGCGTTCGAGAGGCCGGCGCTCTGAATCGGCCATCGGGGCCCGCCTACAATTGGGCAACCCCCGGCACCGGGCGCCGCCACGCGCGCCCGCCCTTCGAGTCCGGGGTCTGCAAACCACTGCTGAGCCTTCAATGTCCGAACTCGCCAAGTCCTTCGAACCCGCCGCCATCGAAGCCCGCTGGGCGCCGCTGTGGGAACAGGCGGGCGTCTACGAACCCACGCTGGATCCGGCCAAGCCGTCCTTCTCGATCCAGCTGCCGCCGCCCAACGTCACGGGCACGCTGCACATGGGCCACGCGTTCAACCAGACCATCATGGACTCGTTGACGCGCTACCACCGCATGCGCGGCTTCAACACGCTGTGGGTGCCGGGCACCGACCACGCGGGCATCGCCACGCAGATCGTGGTGGAGCGCCAGCTGCAGGACAAGGGCCAGACGCGCCAGGAGCTCGGCCGCAAGAACTTCGTCGCACGCATCTGGGACTGGAAGCAGGAGTCCGGGTCCACCATCACGCGCCAGATGCGCCGCATGGGCGACTCGGTGAGCTGGAAGCACGAGTACTTCACCATGGACGAGGGGCTGTCGAAGACGGTCACCGAGACCTTCGTGCGCCTGTTCGACGAAGGCCTGATCTACCGCGGCCGCCGCCTCGTGCACTGGGATCCGGTGCTCAAGTCCGCCGTGTCCGACCTCGAGGTGGACAGCAAGGAGGAGGACGGCTTCCTGTGGCTGGTGCGCTATCCGCTGGCCGACGGCTCGGGCGACCTGACCGTGGCCACCACGCGCCCCGAGACGATGCTGGGCGACACCGCGCTGATGGTCAACCCGGCCGACGAGCGCTACACCGCGCTGGTGGGCAAGGAAGTGGTGCTGCCGCTCGTGGGCCGCCGCATCCCCGTGATCGCCGACGACTACGTCGACCGGGAGTTCGGCACCGGCGTGGTCAAGGTCACGCCCGCGCACGACGCCAACGACTACGCCGTGGGCCAGCGCCACGACCTGCCCATCATCGGCGTGCTCGCGCTGGACGCCACGATCAACGACAACGCGCCCGAGCAGTACCGCGGGCTCGACCGCTTCGTCGCGCGCAAGCGCATCGTGGCCGACCTGGACGCGCAAGGCTTCCTGGTGGAGACGCGCAAGCACAAGCTGATGGTGCCGCGCTGCGAGCGCACGGGCCAGGTCATCGAGCCGATGCTCACCAACCAGTGGTACGTGGCGATGACCAAGCCCGGCGCGGACGGCACGTCCATCGCCGACAAGGCCATCAAGGCCGTGGCCGACGGCTCGGTGAAGTTCCACCCGGAGCAGTGGGTCAACACGTACAACCACTGGATGGGCGACATCCAGGACTGGTGCATCTCGCGCCAACTGTGGTGGGGCCACCAGATCCCGGCCTGGTACGCCGACGACGGCCGCATCTTCGTGGCGCGCAGCGACGAGGAGGCCGCGCAGAAGGCGGCGGCCGCCGGCTACACCGGCAAGCTGGTGCGCGACGAGGACGTGCTCGACACGTGGTACTCGTCGGCCCTGGTGCCGTTCTCCACGCTCGGTTGGCCCGAGAAGACGATCGAGCAGGACCTCTTCCTGCCGTCGTCGGTGCTCGTGACGGGCTACGACATCATCTTCTTCTGGGTCGCCCGGATGATCATGATGACGACGCACTTCACGGGCAAGGTGCCGTTCAGGGACGTCTACATCCATGGCCTGGTGCGCGACGCGCAGGGCCAGAAGATGTCCAAGTCCGAAGGCAACGTGCTCGACCCGGTCGACCTGATCGACGGCATCGCGCTGGAGCCGCTGCTGGACAAGCGCGTGGTGGGCCTGCGCCGCCCCGAGACGGCACCCAAGGTGCGCGACAACACGAAGAAGGAGTTCCCCCAGGGCATCCCGGCGTACGGCGCGGACGCG
>DATCRO010000827.1:0-2625 GCA_036569025.1 Burkholderiaceae bacterium | reverse complement strand
CGGAGCTCGCGAAGTCGCTCGCGCGCGCGCTCGACGCCCGGCTGCTGCGCGTGCAGTGCTTCGAGGGGCTCGACGTCGCGCAGACCGCCTACGAGTGGAACGTCGCGCGCCAGATGATCGAGATCCGCCTCGCCGAGGCCGCGCACGACGTCGACCGCGCGCGGCTCGCGCAGTCGCTGTATGCGCGCGACATGCTCATCGAGCGGCCGCTGCTGCAGGCCCTGACGCAGCCGACGTCGCCGGTGCTGCTGATCGACGAGCTCGATCGCGCCGACGAGCCCTTCGACGCCTTCCTGCTGGAGGTGCTCGCCGAGAACCAGCTGACCATCCCCGAGTTCGGCAGCGTGCGTGCGGTCGCGCCGCCCATCACGCTCATCACGAGCAACCGCACGCGCGAGGTGCACGACGCGCTCAAGCGCCGCTGCCTGTATCACTGGGTCGGCTTCCCGGACATCGAGCGCGAGCTTCAGATCCTGCGCGTCCGGGTGCCCGGCGCGCCGCAGCGCCTGTCGCGCCAGGTCGTCGAGTTCGTGCAGCGCATGCGTGGGCTCGACCTGTTCAAGGCGCCCGGCGTCGCCGAGACGATCGACTGGACGAACGCCCTCGTCGCGCTCGACGCCGTCAGCCTGGACCCGCGCACCGTGCACGACACGCTGGGCGTGCTGCTGAAGTACCAGGACGACATCGAGCGGCTGCGCGCCGGGGACTCGGACCGCCTGCTCGACGAGCTGCGCGCCGCAGGGACGCTCGCGTGATCGCCGAGAACGTCGTGCACTTCGCCCGCGTGCTGCGCGCCGCGGGCCTGGCCGTGGGGCCGGACCGCGTCGTCGTCGCGGTCGCGGCGCTCGAATGCGTCGGCTTCGACCGGCGCGAGGACGTGCGCGCGGCGTTGTCGGCGGTGATGACAGCTCGCCATGACCAGCAGCCCTTGTTCGACGCCGCCTTCGACGCGTTCTGGCGCGATCCCGAGCTGCTCGGGAAGATGCTGATGGAGCTGCTTCCGAAGATCAGCGGGCGCGGCACGCGGGCGCGCGAGCCGCGCTCCAACCGCCTCGCGCAGGCGCTCGCGCCCGAGCGCGACCGCCCGGCCTCGCCCGCGAGCCCGGACGCGAGCGAGGAGATCCGTTTCGATGCAAGCTTCACGTTCTCCGACCGCGAACGACTGCAGCGGGCGGACTTCGAGACCATGACCTCCGACGAATTCGCGCTCGCCAGCCGCCTGGCCGAGGAACTCCCGCCGCCCGTCGCCCCCGTGCGCCGGCGGCGCCACGAGCGCGCCCCGCGCGGCCAGGCCGACCTGCGTGCCACGCTGCGCCGCATGGTGCGCGCGCCGGACACGCTCGTCCCCGCCGCCACCCGCCCGCGCCGCGAACTGCCGCCGGTCGTCGTGCTGCTCGACGTCTCGGGCTCGATGGATCGCTACGCGCGGGTGATGCTGCACTACGTGCACGGCCTCGCGCGGCGCCACGCGCGCGTCCATGCCTTCACGTTCGGCACGCGGCTGACCGACGTGACGCGCTGCCTGCGCGACCGCGATCCCGACGTCGCGCTCGCGGCCGTCGCCGAGCGCGTGGGCGACTGGCACGGGGGCACGCGCATCGCCGGTTGCCTGGCCGAGTTCAACCGACGCTGGGCGCGCCGCGTGCTGGGCGCGAGCGCGGCCGTGCTGCTGGTGACCGACGGCCTCGACCGCGACGAGCATGGCGGCCTCGCCGAAGCGGCCGCGCGCTTGCGGCGCCAGGCGCACGAGCTCGTGTGGCTCAATCCGCTGCTGCGATTCGACGGCTTCGAGCCGCGCGCCGCCGGCGTGCGGGCGCTGCTGCCGCACGTCGACCGTTTTCTCCCGGTGCACAATCTCGCGAGCCTGGCCGACCTGCGGCGCGCGCTGCAGGAGGCCGCCTCGCCCACCCGATCGAGCCGACCATGGAACTGACCGGCGAACGACTGATCCCCGCGGATCGCGCCACCACCTGGGCGGCCATCAACGATCCGGCCATCCTCAAGGACTGCATCGCCGGCTGCGAGTCGCTCGAGCGCACCGGCGACGACGGCTTCGCCGCGGTCGTCGCGCTGCGCGTCGGGCCGGTCAGCGCGAAGTTCAAGGGCACGCTGCGCCTGCTGGACGTGCGGCCGCCCGAGCACTGCACGCTGCAGTTCGAGGCCCAGGGCGGCGCGGCGGGCTTCGGCAAGGGGTCGGCCGATGTCGACCTGTCCGACGCCGGCCCCGGCCGCACGACGCTGCGCTACGCGTCCAAGGCGACCGTGGGCGGCAAGATGGCGCAGATCGGCTCGCGGCTCGTCGACGCCGCCGCGGCCAAGCTCGCCGAGGATTTCTTCACCGCCTTCGAGGCGCGCCTCGCGCCGCCCGCGTCGCCACCGGCCGAGGGCGTGCCGTCGCAGGTCGAGATGAGCGCGGCGCCGGCCGCCGCGGCGGTCGCGAGCCCGGGCCGCAACGGGCTGGCCGTGGCGATCGTGCTGGCGGCGCTGCTGGCGGCGATCGCCATCTGGCTGTCGACGAGGTGACGTGATGGACAGTCTCGACCTGCAGGTGCTCTCCCAGGCGCGCGACTGGCTCGCGCAGGGCCACGCCGTCTGGCTGGTGACGGTGCTCGAGACCTGGGGCTC
>DATCRO010000826.1:0-9311 GCA_036569025.1 Burkholderiaceae bacterium | reverse complement strand
GCGTCCATGCGAAGCCGCCCTCGGTGCGCAGGCGCTCGAGCACCGGCTCGGGCGTGGCCGTCGTGCACAGCCGCGCGAGCACGCGCGCGACGGGCGCGGGATAGCCCAGCGTGGCGAACGCCGCGTGCACGCGCGAGGCCCGCACGGTGGCGAAGAAATCCTGCAGGTCGAACTTCAGCAGCACCGCCTGGCCGACGTGGGCGCGGGCGTGGTCGGTCACCGAACGGCCGCGCACGTAGGCGCACGCGGCCTCGTGCGGGGGCACGTGGGCGAGCAGTCGGTCGAGCACCTGGCGCTGGAGGTGGCGCAGGTACGGCTCGGGCACCTCCAGCAGGCGCCAGCCGCCGGTGCGCTTTGGCAACAGCTCGTAGCGGTAGTGCTGCTGGCCCAGCGGCGCCTGGCGCTGCCAGGACGCGCTGCGCGTCAGGCGCCACAGGCCGGGCACCGGGACGCCCAGGTCGTCCGCCAGGCTGCCGACGCCGGGCCACGCGGGCCGTGCGACGCCGCGCAAGGGCGTGGGCGCCGGGGCGAGCGTGCCGGCTCTGGTCATGAACCAGCCGTGGACGAGCGGCCGTTGCCTCGAGACCGCGATCGCCGCCCAGAAGGTGTCGTCCTTCTCCAGCACATCGGCGACCTGGTCGATCGTCCAGTGGCTCGCCAGCCCGGCGGCGAACAAGGCGTCCACCAGGTCGCGATGGGCCTGCTGCGGGAAGCGCACGCATTGCGGCAGGCGCTCCAGGATGCCGAAACGGCTGACCGGCGTCGTCAGCACGGCGCGAGCGATGGCGATGGCGGTCGTTCGATGGCTCATGAGGCGTTCGGGTGCGGTCGCCAGCCCAACCTGCTGGTGATGCGATTGGTGTGGTGTCGCGCAGCGACACGGAGCCATCGCCTCGGTCGTGCATGACAAGAGCGCTGCCGTCGGGGGTACCCCGCGGGCCGGAGTTGGTTCGATGAACCTTCCGGGGGACACTTGGGCAGCGACCGCGTGGCGATTATGGAACGCGACCGTGGCTGCCGGCGGGCGGCCACGGGAACTTCCTGCCCGCGATGCGGTCGATCTGCGCGCCCGACACCCCGTTGTTGCAGCGATGGCCCTGCGCAGCGCCTCGTGACAATTGCGCACTTGTCCGTCGTCCGCGTCCTGTTTTATGCTGCGCTGCGTCACGTCCCTGGCCATGAAGTCCCCGCGTCCCATCCTCCCCCGCACCGTCACCGCCGCCCTGCTCGCGCTGGCCGGCGCTTCGGCATTCGCCCAGGACGCCGCGGACGCCCCGGACGTCGACGAGGCGCTGGTCGCCGACGCCGACCTGGCGGCGCTGCCCAGCGACGCGCTGGACCACGCCGTCTGGGCCACGCTGCTGCCCAGCAACGACGCCGCCGACCCGACGATCGTCCGTTCCGCCATCTCGGCCGTGCTCGCCGCGCCCGACACCAAGCCGAGGTCGATCGTCCCGATCACCGCCCGCAAGGACAAGCCGGCGATCGTCACCGTGCGGATCGACCCGAACGCGGTGATGGCGCCGCCCACGAAGCTGATGTTCGACAGCAACCAGGTCGTTCAGATCCACGCCGACGGCATGCCTGCGCCCAACGGCCCCGACCGCGACCCGCTGGTGCGCGTGTTGCCGCGTCAGGCCGACCCGAATGCCGTGACCTTCGGCGCCCGCTGGAGCGCCCAGGATCGAATCCAGGCGCCGCTGCTGTCGGGCCTGTCGTGGGACGCGCACGCCGACCTCGTCTCCGGCGCCGCACCCGCGCGCGCCGGCAACGTGCGGCGCTCGCTGCGCATCACGGCGATGTGGGACTCCCCGGAAGACCTGTCCATCGGCTTCACGCCGGGCTTCACGCGCGGCGGCGGGCGCGAGTTCGAGCACTACGTCACCGGCCTGGAGGTCAGCACCGTCGACAAGACGAAGCTCGCGCGCTGGCGCAGCTACGTCGAGCTGTCCGGCGAGAAGCTGGCCTTCAACAACGTGATCGACAACGCGACCGCGCACGTGGCCGCCGGCGCCAGCTACGCCACGTCGTCGAGCACGCAGCTCGACTTCAACGTGTCGCGCGGCACCACCTGGACGTCCAACGACCTCACCTCCAACGTGGGGCTGTCGGTCAAGTTCTGAATGTGAACCGGCGCCTGCCGGGTGGCATGCCTCGTCGGCGCGCCGGCGCATCGTCGCGGGCGGACAATCGCGCCCGGCATCATGCCCTGCTTCCCATCGCCTCGGGCCACGACCTGCTCGTGCGGCCCGCGCGCCCGTGAACACGATCTCCGCCACCTACCCGCTCGTCCGCCGGCCCGTGCCCCTGTGGCTGCTGGTGCTCGTCACCTTCAGCGGCACGCTGGCGATGCACATGTTCGTGCCGGCGCTCACGATCGCGGCGCAGTCGCTGCACGTCGACGCTGCGACGATCCGGATGACGATCAGCGTCTACATCTTCGGCCTGGCCGTGGGGCAGCTGGTCTACGGGCCGCTGTCGGACGTGTTCGGCCGCCGGCCCACGCTCCTGGCGGGCCTGGCGCTGTACACCGCGGGCGGCCTGGCGGCGACGCTCGCGCCCAACGTCGGCGTGCTCGTGGCCGCGCGCCTGGTGCAGGCCGCGGGTGGCTGCGCCGGGCTGCTGCTGGGGCGCGCGATCGTGCGCGACACCGCCGAATCGAACGACGCCGTGCGCCGGCTCGCGCTGATGAGCCTCATGACGATGGTGGGTCCCGGCCTCGCGCCACTGGCGGGCGGGCTGCTGGCCGGCGCGTTCGGCTGGCGCGCGATCTTCGTGCTGCTGACGGCGCTGGGGGTCCTGAACTTCACCGTGTCGTGGCGGCTGCTGCCCGAGACGGGCAAGCCGAGCGGCCACATCAGCGCGGGCGGCGTCGCGCGCGACTACCGCGCCCTGCTCGCCTCGCCGCGCTTCGTCGGCTTCGCGTTCGGCGGCGGCTGCGCCACCACGTCGTTCTACGGCTTCATCGCGGCCGCGCCCTTCATCTTCATCAACGAGCTGCACCGGCCGATCGGCGAGGTCGGCGTCTACCTCGGACTGCTCGTGGTGGGCGTCTCGACGGGCAACATCCTCGCGAGCCGGCTCGTCGGCCGCTTCACGATCGAGCGGCTGCTGATGGCAGGCAACCTCGCCAGCCTGGCTGCGGCGGGCGCCGTGCTCGCCGCACTGCTCGCCTGGCATCCCGGCGCCTTCGCCATCGAGGCGCTGATGATCGCGTACTGCGTCGGCGCCGGGCTGTGCAGCCCGGCCGTGTCCACGCTGTCGATCAGCGTCGACCCGCGCCTGATCGGGTCGGCCGCGGGCCTGTACGGCTTCACGCAGATGACCATCGGCGCGCTGTGCACGACGCTGGCCGGCCTGGGGCACGACCCGGCCGTCGCCGCGGCTGCCGTGCTGGTGGGCGCGGCGCTGCTGGCGCAGGCGTCGTTCCGCGTCGCGCTGCGCACGCCCGCGCGCACGAGCGCCGCAGCGTGAGGCCGTTCAGCTGCGCTTGAACTGCAGGCCGTCGAACTTCTCGCTGTAGAACGCGACGCGGTCCTTCAGGTCGGCATGCTCGTCATAGGGATCCTTCAGCGTCCAGGCGGCGTCGGGCATCTGGCCGTCGAGGAATTCCATCGTGAAGTAGCTGGCCTCGCCCTTGAACGGGCAGTACGTGTGCGTGTCGCTGGCGCTCATGCGGTCCATGCGCACGCTGTCGCGCGGGAAGTAGTAGCGCGGCGGGTTGCCGTCCTCGTCGACCTCGATGACGTCGTCGGATTCGGCGAGCACGTCCGCGCCGAGCTGCGCGCGCAGGCGACCCTGCACGGGGCTCTCGATGACGTGATGCTCGGGATGCTCGCGGTGGCCGGGCGATTGCATGGTCGTGCTCCTTGGTTCGTTGCGTGCCGCGTCGCGGCAAGGCGCGCGCCTCACAGGCCTTGCGGGAAGGTCTCGGGCGCTTCGCCGGCGTGGGCCGCGCGGCCCGCGGCCCACGGCTCGTCGGCCTCCAGCGGCTCGACCGCCCGGGTGCGGTCGACGTGGATCAGCGCGTCGAACTGCCGCGCCACCTGCGCGTGGAAGTAGTGGCTCTGGCGTTCGGTGTCGGGCCGGTAGATGACGCCGATGGCGCGCTCGAGCAGCGGATGCTCGAACTGACGCGACAGCCGCGGGTCATCGCGGAACGGCAGCAGGAAGCGATGCAGGCCGGTGGCGTGCAGCACGCCCTCGATGGAATCGCCGCGCGACGGGTTCACGCGCTTGTGCTCGGCCTTCGCGTCCCACTCGGTTGCCGCCGTCACCGCGCCGTCGTGGGTCGTGAAGCCCACCAGCCAGCAGTCCTGCGGGAAGCGTTCGCGCACCAGCTGCCCGAGGTTGAGCTCGCCGCGCGCCTGGCCCATCTCGGTGTGCGAGGCATCGCCCAGGTGCGAGTTGTGCGCCCACACGACGATCCTCGCGGGCCGGCCGGGCCTGGAGAGGTGGCGGTCGATCTCCCACAGCGTGCGCGCCATGTGGGTGTCGCGCTCGTTCCAGGACGAGACGTCGCTGAGGTACATGCCGCGGTAGTAGCGCTCGGCGTCTCGCACCAGCGCGGCGTTCTGCTCGGCGTCGAACTGCGCCTCGGGGTCGTCGCCGGCGACGGGCAGGCCCCGGGCGCGGCGGTGCTGCAGGTCGACCAGCGTGCGGATCACGCCCTCCTCGCACGACGGCGTCGAGCCCAGTCCGGTCATCAGGCCGTAGACCTGGCTGTCGCCGCCGAAGGGCTCGAAGCACGCGTAGCGCTCGCGGGCGCGCGCCGCGACGGCGGGATCCTCGCGGTCGAGGTATTCCAGCACCGACGACATCGACGCGTTGAGGCTGTACAGGTCCAGGCCGTAGAAGCCCGCGCGGGCGGCCGCGGGCCGGCCGTCGTTCCAGGCGCGCAGGCGATCGACGAAGTCGACGACGGCCGTGTTGCGCCACATCCAGGTGGGAAAGCGCTGGAAGCCCGCCAGCGCGCCGGAGGCGTCGCGATCGTCGCCCAGGCCGCGCACGTGGCGGTTGACGCGGTAGGCGTCGGGCCAGTCGCCCTCGATCGCGACGGCGTCGAAGCCGCGTTCGGCGATCAGCCGCCGCGTGATGCGGGCGCGCGCCTCGTAGAACTCGTGCGTGCCGTGCGAGGCCTCGCCCAGCAGCACGAAGCGGGCGTTGCCGATGCGGCGCAGCAGCTCGTCGAACTCCCCATCGCCGCCGTCCAGCGGAATGGCCGCCGCGCGCGCGGCCTCGACCTGGGCGTCGTCCGGCTGCACCTGGCGCCTGAACAGTGAGGACATGCCGTGCTCCTTCGAAGCCGGCGCGACACCGCATCGCCCCGGGTTGCCAGGGCGGCAATGCGCGCGCCCGGCGGAGCGCGCGTCAATGCGTCGTCCTGCGGCGCGGGGGCGGCTTGTGGAACAGCACGCGCAGCTCGTCCTTCACGTCCTCGAGACGCTTGCGCTGGCTCGCCGCCAGGTTGTGCCCGGCGCGGTTGATGTAGAAGGTCAGCATGGACATCGCCGAGCGATACGGATCGCTCTTGCGACGATCGCTGTGCTCGGCGGAGCGCTTGAGCGAACGCGCGATCTGCTTGGGGTCCTCGAGCTTGAAGACGTCGGGCTGCAGGTCCATCGCGTTGCTCGTCTCGGTGACGTGCTGCGACCATTTGCGCGCGGGCGGCGTGCCCGGCTTGCGGTGCGTGGCGGCCATGTCGGCTCCCGTGTGGCGATGGCGGGTCCGAGCAAGCGGGACACCCGCCGCGGCTCAGGGCGCCACGCCGTCCAGCAGCGCCGCCGCGCGTCCCATGGCGTCGGCCCGGGCGGCGCGGTTGGCGGCGTCGGACCGGCGCGCCTCGCCGGGGTCGTCGAAGTCGTGCGTCGCGCCCGGGTAGGTCGTCACCGAGACGGGGCCACCGCTCGCGCGCGAAAGCACTTGCGCGCAGACGGCGGGCGAGACCTCCTCGTCGGTCGACCCGAGGAACACCCACACGGGCGCGTCGACCGCGACGTGGCGCGACAGCAGGGCCTTGGGGCCACAGCCAGGATAGAACACCAGCGCCGCGCGGAAGCGCCGGGACTTGTCGGCGGCAAGGCCATCGGCCTGCCGCATCATCGCGTTCAGCGCCGTGCTCGCGCCGTTCGACCAGCCCTGCAGCGCCACGCGGTCGGGCCGCACGTCGCGCCGCGCGGCGAGCCATGCGAGCGCGCCCTCGGCGTCGAGCGGGCGCACCGTGCGCTCATTGACGGCCTCGCGCTCCGGGTCATCGTGCGTGAAGCGCCCGTAGCCGTGCGCGCGGCCGCGCGGGCCGAAGCTGTCGACCAGCAGCGCCACGACGCCGTGCGCGGCCCAGTACTCGCCCCACATCCGGTGGCGCCTGGACAGGGTCGACGGGTCGCACGGCGATTCATGGCCGGGCGCGACCAGCGTGCAGTCGCGGTTCACGTTCGCCGAGTAGGGGCCGCCGCGGCCGTGCAGCAGGACGATGGCCGGATGCGGGCCGGGACTCGTCGGCTCGAACAGGTAGCCGACGAGTTCGGTGCGGCCGTCGGCGCTGGGGAAGTGCTCGGTGCGCGGCGGCGCAGGCGCGGCCGCCGCCGGCGTGACGCAAAGCGTCAGGCAGAGTGTGAGAGCGCAGGCGATCGACGGTGGAACGGGTGGCATGCCTGCAGTGTCGCGCCGGCGCGAGAAAGCGGGAAGGCGCGGTGGCGCGCACGCCTCGTCCTGGGCTCTCGCAGGGGGATCGGAGGAACTCCTCAGACCAGCGCGTGCAGCGCCTGGTACCCGACGTACAGGCCCACCAGCAGGATCAACCCGCCCGAGAAGTACGGCGCCTTGGCCGCCAGCTCGCTGAAACGCCCGCTGCCCATGCGCTTGCTCAGGTGCTTCAGTCCCACTGCGGCGACCACGCCCGAGGCCACCATCGTCAGCGCGAGGCCCACGGAGAAGCCGAGCACCAGCGTCGCGCCGAGCGCGATGCGCTTGAGCTGCAGGCACAGCAGCAGCACGGTGATCGAGGCAGGGCACGGGATCAGGCCGCCGGTCAGGCCGAACATCACGATCTGGCCGGTGGTGACGTCGCGGCCGGCGAAACGGCGCTGGATGTCCGCCGCGTGCGCGCGGGCGTGGGCGTCACCGTCGCCCGCGTCGACGAGCGGCGCGGCCTTGGCGTGCGCATGGCCGTGGTCGTGGCCGCACGACGCGCCGTGGTCGTGGTCGTGGTCGTGACCCGCATGATCCTCGCGCGCATGGCCATGATCGCCGTGCGAGTGCGCCTGCGCGTCACGCGTCGCGCGCGCGAGGGCGGGCGCGGGGGCGTGCGCGTGGCCACCATGGTCGTGGTCATGGTCATGCGCCCCGTCCCCATGGTCATGGAAGCACGCCGCCTTGTCCTGCGCCGTGCGCCACAGCATCCACGCCGCGACGCCGATGATCAGCACCGCCGAGATCAGCTGCATCCAGGGCTCGCTGGCCTCGGCGCTCCAGCGCTGGCCGAAGTACATGCCGCCCAGCGCGATCAGCCACACGATGGCCGTGTGCGAGACGGTGGCCGCCAGGCCCAGCAGCACCGCCTGCATGACGGTGCCGCGCACGGCGACGATGAACGCCGCCATCATGGTCTTGGAGTGGCCGGGCTCCAGGCCGTGCAGCGCGCCCAGCAGGATGGCGCTCGGCAGGAACAGCCAGGCGTTGCCGCCGGCCAGCAAGGTGTGGAAATCGGTCATAGGTACTTGGTGATCGCCTTGAACTGGGTGATCGCGTCGCGGGCGCCCACGCCGTCGACGGCGTGCTCCAGGCAGTGGTCGATGTGGTCGTGGACCAGCGTCCTCTTGGCGTTGCCCACGGCGCTCTCGACCGCCTGCATCTGCTGGGCGATCTCGAGACAGTCGCGGCCCTCCTCCAGCATCGTGACGATGCTGCGCAGGTGGCCCTCGGCGCGCTTCAGGCGCTTGATGATCTCGGGATGGGAGGGGTGGACGGCCATGTCTCGTATCCTGTGGGGGAGGATAGGATAACCGATCCAGCCTTCCGCGGTCTGAACATCGATGGCCCGAGGGGTTTCCTTCCGGGGGAGGGAGGCTGATCCGGTTTATTAGTTGTATTGCACAACTTGTTGGTGTATAGTGAACTCACGGACAACAAGGAAGCACCCCATGAAGACCGCCACCCAGCTCCTGATCATCGACCCGCAGAACGACTTCTGCGATGTGCCGGATGCGTATCGACCGGTCGACCCGCTCACCGGCGCGCCCGTCGCGCCCGCCCTGCCCGTGGCCGGCGCCCACGCCGACATGCTGCGCACGGCACAGTTCATCAGCGCCGCCGGTTCGTGGCTCGACGAGATCACCGTCACGCTCGACTCCCACCACCAGGTCGACATCGCCCACCCCACCTTCTGGCAGGACGCGAACGGCCAGGCCGTCGCCCCGTTCACGCAGATCACCGCCGCCCAGGTGCGCCTGGGCACGTACCTGCCGCGCGACCCGTCCGCCCTGCCGCGCACGCTGGCCTACCTCGACGACCTCGAGGCGCGCGGCCGCTACGTGCTGATGGTCTGGCCCGTGCACTGCGAGATGGGCACCTGGGGCCACGACGTCCACGCCGACGTGCGCGACGCCTACAACCGCTGGGAGCGCGCCCGGCTGCGCAACGTGCGCAAGGTCGGCAAGGGCGAGAACCCGTGGACGGAGCACTACAGCGCCATCCAGGCCGAGGTGCCCGACCCACAGGACGAACAGACGCAGCTCAACACCGCGCTGCTGGCCGCCCTCGGCCGCGCCGACCTGCTGTTCATCGCCGGCGAGGCCAGCAGCCACTGCGTGCGCGCCACCACCGAGCACATCGTCGCCAACCTGCCCGGCGGCCGCCCCGAGCGCCTCGTGCTGCTGACCGACTGCATGAGCCCCGTGGCCGGCTTCGAGGCGCAGCACCAGGCGTTCCTCGACGACATGCGCGCCCAGGGCGTGCGCCTGGCGACGTCGACCGAGGCGCTGGGCCTGCTGGCCTGAGCGGTCGACCCGTCAACGATGAGAATGGCGCCATGACCCCGATCCTCCACAGCCTGCTCGAGACCGACCTCTACAAGTTCACGATGTGGCAAACCATGCTGCATCGACATCCGCAGGCGCAGGCCGAGTACCGCTTCGTCTGCCGCAACGCGCCGGCGTTCCCGCTGTCGGAGCTGCTGGACGAGGTGAACGAGCAGCTCGACCACCTGTGCGCGCTGTCGTTCACCGAGGACGAGCTCGCCTACATCGGCGCGCTGCGCTACATCAAGAACGACTTCGTCGACTTCCTGCGCATCTTCCGCTTCCAGCGCCGCT
>DATCRO010000825.1:0-3057 GCA_036569025.1 Burkholderiaceae bacterium | reverse complement strand
CCTCGGCGGCGAGCATCGCGCCCTGCACCAGGTCCTTGCCGCGGGCGCCGGATGCGCCGGTCTGCGCGACCAGCAGGCCCACGCGCAATTCGCGCGGGCCGTCGCCGTCGCATGCCGTGGCAAGCAGGGCGGTAGCGAGCGCCATCCAGAAACGTGAGCGCGTCGATCTCGTCATGAGCTGTCTCCTGTAGTCGTGGGCGGGCGCGGGTTCATCCCGCGCCGCGTGACGTCGGCCTTGCATGACGCGTACCAACGCGCGGCGCGTGACGGTCTTCACGGTCGGACCTGCAGGCGACAGCGCGGCTGGCCCCGCGGCGGCGGAATCTCGCCGCGCCGACACGGGCCACGGTGGAATGCCGCCGCGTCCGCCACGGCGCGCCGGTGCGCCCTCACGGGCATCCGGCGGCGCGCATCGCGTCTCGCCCCGGCCGCGGCCGCATGGCACACAACCTGCAGATGCGGTGCGTCGCGTCGACGCCTGGTCGACCCGCCCATCCAACATCCACGAGGAGACGACCCGTGCAGACATTGAACAGCCCCACGCAGGCCGACCTGGCCGCCGCGCCCGCCGCGCCCTCCATCGAAGACACCATCGAGCTCAAGCGCGTCAAGGCGATCTTCATCGGCTCGATCGGCAATCTCGTCGAGTGGTACGACTTCTACTGCTTCGCCGCGTTCTCGCTGTACTTCTCGGCGGCCTTCTTTCCCGCGCAGGATCCGACCACGCAGATGATGTCGACCGCCGGCATCTTCGCGCTCGGCTTCTTCGTGCGGCCCATCGGCGGCGTGCTGTTCGGCCGCATGGGCGACCGGCTCGGCCGGCGCGCCGCGCTGATGGCCTCGGTCACGCTGATGTGCCTGGGCTCGCTGATCATCGCCTGCGCCCCGACCTACGCCACCGCGGGGGCCGCGGCGCCCGCCGTGCTGCTGCTGGCGCGGCTGCTGCAGGGCCTGAGCCTGGGCGGCGAGTACGGCTCCAGCGCGACGTACCTGTCCGAGATGGCCACCTCCCGGCATCGCGGCTTCTACTCGAGCTTCCAGTACGTGACGCTCATCGGCGGGCAGCTGGTGGCGCTGCTCGTGCTGCTGGCGCTGCAGAACGTCTTCCTCGACCCGGCCGAGCTCAAGGCCTGGGGCTGGCGCATCCCCTTCCTCATCGGCGCGGGCCTCGCGCTCGTGGCGCTGGCGATGCGGCGCGACCTCGCGGAGACGCAGTCGTTCAACAAGGCGCGCGAAGGCGGTGCGACGCGCGGCGGCCTGCGCCAGCTGATGCAGCACCCGCGCGAGGTGATGATCGTGGTCGGCCTGACGATGGGCGGCACTCTGGCGTTCTACGTCTACACGACCTACATGCAGAAGTTCCTCAAGCTGTCCGTGGGCCTGACGGACGCGCAGACGACGGCCGTCTCGGCCGGCTCGCTGGTGCTGGCGATGCTGCTGCAGCCGCTGTACGGCGCGCTGTCGGACCGCATCGGCCGCCGGCCGCTGCTTCTCGCGTTCGCGGTGCTCGGAGCGGTCTTCACCGTGCCGCTGCTGACGGCCATCCGCAGTGCGCACGGGCCGTGGCAGGCCTTCGGGCTGATCGCCTGCGCCTGGCTGATCGTGTCGGGCTACACTGCCATCAACGCAGTCGTGAAGGCCGAGCTGTTCCCGGCGTCGATCCGCGCGACCGGCGTGGGCGTGCCCTACGCCATCGCGGTGTCCGTGTTCGGCGGCAGCGCGGAATATGTCGCGCTGTGGTTCAAGCAGGCCGGCAACGAGAGCGGATTCTTCTGGTACGTTTCCGCGGTCATCTGCTGCTCGCTGCTGGTGTACGCCGGCATGCGCGAGACCAGTCGTCACTCGAGGATCGATGCCGAATCCAGCGACTGAATCGTCCATGACGGCATTCAAGCCGGCGCGGGCGCTCCAGGATCTGCTCCTGGTGGCGCTGATGTTGTGCGCCCTGGCCGGGGTGATCGCGCTCGCGTATCACGTGGCGTTCCGCTGGGGCGTGAACGAGGCGCGCCGCACGGAGCAGCGCCACCTGCAGTTCCTGTCGTCCGACCTGGCGCTGGCGCTCGACAAGTACGAGACCCTGCCCGCCGCGCTGGCGGGGTACCCCGACCAGCTCGACCTACTGCGCCACCCGGAGGACACGGCGCGCCGCGACGCGGTCAACCACCGGCTCGAGGAGCTGGCGAGCCGCATCCACGTCACGCAGATCTACCTGATGGACAACCGCGGCACCACCCTGGCCGCGAGCAACTGGAACATGGCGCACACGTTCGTCGGCCAGAACTTCGCGTTCCGGCCCTACTTCCGCGACGCCCTCGCGCAGGGGTCCGGCCGCTACTACGCCGTCGGCACCACGTCGCTGGAGCCGGGCTACTTCCTGGCGCACCGGGTGCCCGACGTGCTGGCCCCCGGGCAGGCGCCGCAGGGCGTCATCGCGGTCAAGATCCAGCTCGAGGACATCGAGTCGAGCTGGGGCCACGACCAGTCGCTGCTGATGCTCGCCGACCAGCACGGCGTCGTCTTCCTGTCGAATCGTCCCGAGTGGAAGTTCCACACGCTGGCGAAGCTGGACGCGGCCACGCTGGCGCAGATCCGGGCCGAGCGGCAGTACGGCACCGCCGGCCTCGAGTCGGTGCCGATGCGCGACGACGGCGACGGCCTGGCCAAGGTCGCCGTCGCCGAGCCCGCGGGACGCGGCCGCATGCGCTGGCTGCAGGTGGTGGGGGAGCGGCGCGACCTCGCCCACATGAAGTGGACGCTGCTGTCGTTCTCGACCACCGGCGAGATCGCCAACCTCGCGCGCAGCTACGCGGCCATGGCGGGCTTCGCGTTCGCGTTCGCGTCGCTCTCGGCGCTGTACGCGCGACTGCGCCACCGGCGCAACGTCGAGCGCCGGCGCGCGCAGCGAACACTCGAACGCGTGCACGCCGAGCTCGAGCAGCGCATCGGCGAGCGCACGGCGGTGCTGGTCAACGCCAACGACGAACTCGAGTCCAAGATCCGCGAACTCGATCGCACGCAGGCCGCGCTGCGGGCGATGCAGGACGAGCTCGTGCAGGC
>DATCRO010000824.1:0-3694 GCA_036569025.1 Burkholderiaceae bacterium | reverse complement strand
CATCGAGGAGGAGCGCCGCCTGATGTACGTGGGCATCACGCGGGCGCGCCAGACGCTCGCGGTCAGCACGCTGCGCCGGCGCAAGAAAGGCCGCGAGACGGTGGCCGGCATCCCCAGCCGCTTCATCGCGGAGATGAAGCTGCACGAGGCCAAGTCGCAGGAAGATCCGCGCGAACGTTTGCGCAAGCTGCGCGAGGCGCTGGCCAGCAAGGCCGCGAGCGCGCCGCCCGCCGCGGCGGACTGACGCGCGGCGCCATCGCGTGTCGCGCGCGGCCCACGCGGACCTGGAGAGGCCTGTCTAGACAGGCTCGGCCCGGCGTGCGCGAGTTCACGCGGCCGCGTGCGGCTTTCCCCAAAACCGGGGACTGGAACGGGCTTACCCTGAGTGGGTTGCGCAACGCGACGGGGACACTCGCGTCCCATGTCCGTCGATTCCTCGACCACGTCCGTGCGTCGCATCCTGCCGTTCATCGGCGCCGCGGCCGCGCTGCTGGCCATCGCGTCCGCGCCCTGGGCGCTCGGCAAGCCCTGGCTCAACTTCGCGTTCAAGCCGCTGGCCACCCTGTGCGTGATCGCGTGGGCCGCGAGCGGCCGCGCCGACGACGGCCTCGTCAAGCGCTGGATCGTCATCGGCCTCGTGTTCTCGCTGCTGGGCGACATCGCGCTGCTGTGGCCCGTGCAGGGCTTTCTCGCGGGCCTGGTCGCATTCCTGCTGGGCCACCTGTCGTACCTCGTCGCGTTGACGCGGCGCGTGAAGTTCCTCGCCAGCCGACCGGCCTTCGGCGCGTGGGCGATCGTCGCGGCCAGCGTGCTCGCGTCGCTGTGGGCCGGCGTGCCGGCCGACATGCGCGTGCCGGTGCTGGTCTACGTCTCCGCGCTGTCGGCGATGGCCGCGCAGGCCACGTCGGTGTGGCTTGCGCACCGCGGCCAGCCCGACGCCGGCAAGTGGCGCATCGTCGCCATCGGCGCGGCCCTGTTCGTGCTGTCGGACGCGATCCTCGCGACCGACAGGTTCGTCGGCGGCGTGCCGCTGCCAACGCTGTGGAACCTGTCCCTCTACTGGCTCGGCCAGTGGTTCATCGCTCGTGCGGCCCTCCGCGCATCGGAGGTCGTCTCTTGAGTCTTCTTTCCCCACCGCAAGGCGGCGCCTCGCTGGCCCGCAGCTACCGCAACCTGTCCGAGCGCGAGATCCGCGCGCGGCTGGACGGCGAGACGCTCAGCGAGATCGAACGCGTCACGGCCAAGGCCGAACTGCTGCGCCGCGGCGCCGGCGACGATGCACCCGACACCGCCTTCATCAGCGGCTTCCAGCCGACCAGCGCGATGGACAACATCGGCGCCGTCGAGAGCGAGAGCGAACCGCCGGTCGACACGGACGACGCCGCTGCCGCAGCAGCGCCGCGCCGACGCCTCTGGCCCGTGCTGGCGGTGGTGGCGCTGGGCATCGCCGGCGGCCTCGCCTGGGCGCTGCACGTTCACGCCATTCGCTTCTAGCCGCCCCGCCCGCGCCTCACATGCCCTTGAACAGGTGCGTGTAGGAGCGGCTGACTTCCAGCTTCTCGTTGCTGCCCTTGATCGCGACGATCTGGCGTCCGCGCAGGTCGCGCGTCACGCCCGCGATGCAACGCGTGTTGACCAGCGTCGAGCGGTGGATCTGCCAGAACAGGTCGGGATCGACCTCGTCGACGAGCTCCTTGATCGGCTTGCGGATCAGCGCCTCCAGGGTGGCGGTCTGCACGCGCGTGTACTTCTCGTCGGAGATGAAGAACAGCACGTCCTCGATCGGGATCATCTGGATGGCCTGGCCGACGGTGGCCTGGATCCACTTCAGTGCGGGCGGCGTGCCGCTCGGGTTGAGCTTGGCCGAGAGCTTGTGAAGGAGCTGCTGCAGGTGCGGCGCTGGCGGCTCGTCGTCGGTGCCGCGCAGCGCGAGGCGCTGCTTGATGCGCGAGACCGTGACGCCCAGGCGCTCGCGCTCGGCGGGCTTGAGCACGTAGTCGGCCACGCCCTGCTCGAACGCCTCGATCGCGTACTGGTCGTAGGCGGTGATGAACACGATCTCGGGCAGCGACGCGTCGCTGTCCTCGTCGTCGTCGCCGGCGGGCAATTGCGCGATGCGGCGCGCCGCGTCGACCCCCGACAGGCCCGGCATGCGGATGTCGAGGAACACGACGTCGGGATGGTGCTCGGCCACCAGGTCGACGGCTTCGAGGCCGTTCTTGGCCTCGCCGACGATCTGCAGCTCGGGCCACACCTCGGCCAGGCGCGCCTTGAGCTGGTCGCGCATCAGCCGCTCGTCGTCGGCGATCACGCCGCGCACCGGGGCGGCGGCTTCGGAAGAAGGAGTCGTGGTCATGGGTCAGCCTTGGTGCTGCGCGAGCCCGCCGGTGGGCGAGCCGTCATCAGGCGGGCATCGTAGCCGAAGCGGCGAGGCGATTCGTGTCGCGCCGGCGCGCGGCCAGCCAGATGAGCAGGCCCACGACCCACACGGGTGACGTCACCACCGCGAGGGCCAGGGCGAGCGCGATGAGCGGCACGCCGACGCCGCAGATCACCGCGATGGCGACGGCGCCCACCACGATCAGGATCAGGAGCGGCACCAGCAGCAGGAGCAGCAGGGCGAGCAGGCCCGCGCCGACCGCCAGCAGCGCCTCGCCGGCGGTGCTCAGGCCGTTGATCGTGATGCCGTCGGCGCCGTCGTCGGCGACGACGATGTGCAGCGGCGAGAAGTCGCCGTGGCCCAGGCCGATGAACACGCACAGCGCCACGCCCAGGAAGGCGAGCAGGCTCAGGCCCAGCCACCAGCGGAACAGGCGCGCCCAGCCACTGGGGCGCGGGCGATACGGCACGGGCGCCGCCACGGCCGGCGAAGTGGCGGGTGCGGCCGCGGCGGCGCGGGCGGGCCGGTCGTCGGGTTCGGGCGCGTGGTCGAGAGGGTCGATGGAATCGGTCATGCCTTGGCTCCTTCGTCGCTGTCGGATTCGGTGTGGGTGGTGTAGGGCACGGTGATCGTCACGATCGTGCCGCCCACCGGGTTGTTGGCGATCGTCAGGGAGGCCTTGCTGCCGTACAGCAACGCGAGGCGCTCGCGGATGTTGGCGAGGCCGACGCCTGTGCCGTGCGTCGAGCCCTGCGCGGCGGCCTCGAATCCGAGGCCCGTGTCGCAGACGGTCACGGCCAGCTTGCCGTGGCGGATCTCGGCCTTGACCGACAGGTGGCCGCCCTCGGCCTTGGGCTCCAGGCCGTGCTTGATCGAGTTCTCGACCAGCGTCTGGATCATCATCGGCGGGAACTCGGCCGACAGCAGGCCGTCGGGCACGTCGATCTCGGTGGTCAGGCGCTCTTCCATGCGCACCTTGAGGATCTCGAGGTAGGGCCGCACGACGGCCAGTTCCAGGTCCAGCGGGCGCAGGCCGGAGTCGGTGGAGCGCATCGACGGCATGCTGGCGCGCAGCAGCGAGATCAGGTTGCGCTGCATCTGGCTGGCCCGCTTCGGGTCGAACTCGATCAGGTGGTCGATGGAGGCCAGCGTGTTGAACAGGAAGTGCGGCTCGACCTGCGCCTGCATCATCGCCATCTTGGCCTCGAGCACCTGGCGGCGCAGCGACTCGGCCTCGGCCGTCTCGGTGGCCTCGGCGGCCTTCACTTCGGCCTGCATGCGGCCCTTGTAGGTGATCTTGATCAGCATCGAGCC
>DATCRO010000823.1:0-3498 GCA_036569025.1 Burkholderiaceae bacterium | reverse complement strand
GTGCATGGCGGGTCTCAGTAGCGGCGCACGCGGCGCTCGATGGCGGCGCGGGCGTCGGCGAGCGCCTGCGGGATGGGCTTGTCGTGCTGCAGCACCTGGTCGAGTTCGGCCTCGACGATGGCCTTGGCGACCTGGTCGTAGCGGTCGACGTGCAGCACCGGCACGCGCTCGCTCGCGGCGCTCCATTGCAGCCGCGCGGCCTGGCCGCCGAGGTAGGCGATCGGCTGCGCGAGGTAGGCGTCCTGCTGCGCGGCGAGCAGGGCCGGGAAGGCGTCGAGCCGGCGGAACGCCTCCAGCTGCTGCGCGCGGTCCAGGCACAGCGTGCGGATGAAGTCCCAGGCGAGCGGCTTGTGCCCGGCGCGCACGGGAATCGCCCAGAACGAGCCGCCCCAGGACGCCGCGATGCCGGCGGGCAGCGGCGACGAGCGCCACAGGCCCGACTGCGCCGGCGCGATCCAGTTCTTCAGGTGGCCCGCGAACCACGAGCCCATCATCTGCGTGGCGACGCGGTCGCGCCGGAAGCCCTCGCTCCATTCGCTGCTCCATGCGGCGATGCGCGCGTCGATGCCGGCGCGGCGCGCGGCGCGCGCGAGCGCGAAGGCCTGCACGAAGCGCTGCGACTGCACCTGCGGGCGTCCCGCGTCGTCGAAGTAGACCCCTTGGCCGTCAGCGAGGCCGGCGCGGATCAGGATGTCCTTCAGGTCGATCGCGCTGGCGAGCAGGTAGATGCCCGTGGCCTGCTTGAGCTTGACGCCGGCGGCGATGTACGAGTCCCAGTCGCGTGTCAGGTCGTCCTCGGCGAGGCCGGCGCGCGCGAGCAGGTCGGCACGCCAGAACAGCGCGCCCGGGCCGATGTCGGCCGGCAGGGCGCGCAGGTGGCCGGCAAGGCCGGTGGCCGGACCGAGCGTGAAGCGCGCGAGACGCGGCGCCACGGCGCGGGCGTCGTACGGCGGCGCGTCCAGATCCTCCAGGCCGCCGGCCTGCGTGAACTTGCCCAGGTAGTCCATGTCGACGGCCATCACGTCGGGCAGGTTCGCGCCGGTGGCGATGGCCGTCGTCATCGCGGTGTGATGGTCGTCGAAGGCGCGGGTCGTCAGCCGCACGTCGACCTGCGGATGCGAGGCGGCCCACGACTCGATGGCGATCCTGGCGCTGCGGTCGAGGTCGGGGAACGCGGCCACCGTCAGCGTGGCGCGGCCCGCCGCGGCGAGCGCGGGACGAGCGGCCAGACAGGCGAGCGGCAGGGGAAGCAGGGCGCGGCGGCGCATGGGGAAGCTTGTCTCCGGATGGATTTGATATCGTTTTCAGACCTCAGTGTCAGACAACGTTGTCAGGTGGTCAATGGGGTTTCAGGCCGAGTTGGTGAATACCCTCATTCCGGAGGGATTTGCCTATGGCGATGGTTCTCACGACCCCGACGTCCTGCGGGCTACATGTTTTCCCGTCTGGCGTGATAACGATTTCACGAATTAGACTTCATCGCATCAGGAACCCGCTCCGGCGTCACGTGCCGCCGTCGCTAAGATGGCGACGCCGCGCGATCGCCGACGCGGTGCCCACGGTCGCGACACCTGCCCATGCCGTCCAAGGAAAAGCCCCTCGCCGAACCCGCCACGCTGCTCGACGTCGCCCGCCTGGCGGGCGTGTCGGCGGCCACCGTCTCGCGCATCCTCAACGGCACGGCGCGCGTCACCGAGGACAAGCGCGCCGCGGTGGAGAAGGCGATCGAGCGCCTGCAGTTCCGGCCCAACTTCGCCGCCCAGAGCCTGCGCAGCGGCTCCACGCGCACGATCGGCGTGCTGACCCAGGAACTCGAGTCGCCGTACTTCACGCGCGGCGCCCGCGGCATCGAGGACGGGCTGCAGGGCAGCGACTACGCCCCGATCGTCGTGCCGGGTCACTGGAACCCCGCGGAGGAACTCGACCGCGCGCGGCTGCTGATCGCGCGGCGCGTCGACGCGATGGTGATCCTGGGCGGCAACCTGCAGGACGAGCAGGTCGTCGACATGGCGCGCAAGCTGCCCATCGCCATCACCGGGCGCGAGCTGCACGCGCCCAACGTGTTCTCGCTGCACTGCGACCAGGTCGAGGGCGCGTGCCGCGCGGTGCGCCACCTCATCGACCTGGGCCACACGCGCATCGCGCACATCAGCGGCCCGGTCGCGTATCCCGACGCCGTCGACCGCCGCGAGGGCTACATGCGCGCGCACAGCAGCGCCGGCCTCGCGGTCGACCCGCGCCTGCTGCGCGTGGGCACCTACATGGAGACCGGCGGCAGCGAGGCGATCAAGCAGCTGCTCGACGACGGCCACCCGTTCACGGCCGTGTTCTGCGCCAATGACCAGACGCTGTGGGGCGCGCGCCAGGTGCTCTACGAGCGCGGCGTGCGCGTGCCGGAGGACGTCTCGCTGGTCGGCTTCGACGACCTGCCGCAGTCGGCCTACATGACCCCGGCCGTGACCACCGTGCACCAGCCGATCTACGAGATGGGCCGTTCGGCCGCGCACCAGCTGCTCGCGGCGCTCGGCGCAACGCCGCCGCGCAGCGACCCGGTTCCCGACCTGCGACTGGTGGTGCGCGGCACGACACGCCCGGTCGCCAGATGATGCGCGCCGAAGCCGCCGCCGCCCGGCCACTGCCCTCCACGCGTCCGGCGCTCGCGTTGCACGGCCACCACGTGCGCCGGCTCGAGGCGGTGGTCGACTTCGTCGACGCGCACCTGGACGACGAGCTGTCGCTCGAGCGCCTGGCCACGGTCGCCGCGATCTCGCCGTTCCACTTCCATCGCCTGTTCCACCTGTGGAGCGGCGAGACGCTCAACGAGTTCGTGCGCCGGCGGCGGCTGGACGTCGCGGCCGGCCGGCTGCGCCACTGCCCCGACGAGAAGATCACGGCCGTCTCGCTGAACTGCGGCTTCGCTTCGCCCGAGGGCTTCGCGCGCGCGTTCCGCGAGCGCTTCGGCATGACGCCTTCGACCTGGCGCGGCCGCGCGCAGGACGACGAGCGCTGGCTGCGCGGCATGCCGCCGGTCACCGTCACGCGCGAGCCCGAGATGGACGTGCTGTTCATGCGCGGCCGCGGCGACTTCGGCCTCGTCGCGCCGGCGCTGTGGGATCGCTTCATGAGTGCCGTGCGCGCGCTGGGCCTGGTCGGCCAGCCGCTGCTGTTCATGGGCCTGGACGATCCCGGCATCGTCGGCCCCGAGCGCTGCCGCATGGACGCCTGCGTGCAGCTGCCGCCCGGCTTCGGCCTCGCGGGGGCGTGCCCGCCGCCGCTGCTGCACAAGCGCATCCCGGCGCGCTGGATGGCCACGCTGCGCTACGAGGGGCCCGCGTCCGACATCGCCGACGGCTGGAATGCGCTGCTGGGCCAATGGCTGCCGCAGGCCGCCTACCAGCTCGCGATCGGCGCGTTCCGCGAGCGCTACGACCCGGGGCAATGCGTGCCTGGCAGCCGCCAGGTGCGCTGCGAGCTGGGCATGCCCGTCGAGCCGCGCAT
>DATCRO010000822.1:0-2949 GCA_036569025.1 Burkholderiaceae bacterium | reverse complement strand
ATCCCGAGCGCCGCCTCGATGTTCGAGGACGTCTACAAGGAGATGCCGGAACACCTGCGTCGCCAACGCCAGGAACTCGGCGTATGACGCCCCCGCTCGCTGCGCTCGCCGCCCCCGAGGGGCTGGCGCGGCTTGCTCCGGAGCGGCCGCGCGCGGCGCCGCGCGGTTTCTTCGAACAACAACGTGACTTCTGAAAGAGCAACAGCATGAGCCGTATCCTCGTCGTCGAAGACGAATCCGCGATCGCCGAACTGGTCGCGATCAACCTGCGCCACGCCGGTTTCGAAGTGGCCATCGCCGAGACGGCCGATGCCGCCCAGGTCGAGGTCGATCGCGTGCTGCCCGAGCTGGTCGTCCTCGACTGGATGCTGCCCGGCCAGACGGGCCTCGCGCTCGCCAAGCGCTGGCGAGCGGAGGCGCGCACGCGCGACCTGCCCATCATCATGCTGACCGCGCGCTCGGAGGAGGCCGACAAGCTGTCGGGCCTGGACGCCGGCGCCGACGACTACCTCACCAAGCCGTTCTCCACCAAGGAGCTGCTGGCGCGCATCCGCGCCGTGCTGCGGCGCAAGGCGCCCGAGGCCTTGGACTCGGCGGTCGAGGTGTCGGGCCTGCGCCTGGACCCGGCCACGCGGCGCGTCACGCGCGGCACGCAGGAAGTCAAGATCGGTCCGACCGAGTTCCGCCTGCTGCACTTCTTCATGACGCACACCGAGCGCGTGCACAGCCGCACGCAGCTGCTGGACCGCGTCTGGGGCGACCACGTGTTCATCGAGGAGCGCACGGTCGACGTCCACGTCAAGCGCCTGCGCGAGGCGCTGGCCCCGGTGCAATGCTCGTCGCTGATCGAGACCGTGCGCGGCGCGGGCTATCGCCTGACGCAGCAGGCCGCGGCCACTTCCGCCTGATCCCGCGAGCCTTCGTCTTGCCGAACCGGGGAACGACGTGAGCTGGCTGCTGAATCGCGCCATGCTGGCCATCTTCATCGCGCTCGCCGGCGGCGGCGTCGGTGCGGTCGTCGGCAACCTGGTCGGCGCGCCGCAGCTCGGGCCGGCGGTCGGCGCGGCGGTGGCCGTCGCCGCGTGGGTGATGGTCGACGGCGTGCGCGCGCTGCGCCTGATGAACTGGCTGCGCGGCGACCTCGAGCGCGAGGCGCCGCGCGACCGCGGCTTCTGGGGCGAGGCGTCGTACCGCATCGAGCGCGCGCTGCGCCAGCGAGATCGCGCCTTCACGCTGGAACAGGAGCGTTTCGGGCAGTTCATGTCCGCCATCGAGGCCTCGCCCAACGGCGTCCTGCTGCTGGACGCCGGCGACCAGATCCAATGGCTCAACGCCGTCGCGGCGACGCACTTCGGCCTGGACCCCGTGCGCGACCGCCTGCAGCGCGTCACCAACCTCGTGCGCTCGCCCGCGTTCGTCGCCTACCTGCAGGCCGGCGTGTTCGACGAGCCGCTGGTGTTCTCTACACCGGGCAGCGACTCGACGCTGAGCGTCATCGTCAGCCGCTACGGCGACGGCATGCGGCTGGTGCTGACCCAGGACATCACCGAACGCGAGCGCACCGAGGCGATGCGGCGCGACTTCGTCGCCAACGTCTCGCACGAGATCCGCACCCCGCTGACGGTGCTGGCCGGCTTCGTCGAGACGATCTCCTCGCTGCCGCTGACCGACGTGGAGCGCGAGCGCGTGCTGTCGCTGATGTCGCAGCAGACCGCGCGCATGACGACGCTCGTCGAGGACCTGCTGACGCTGGCCAAGCTCGAGGGCAGCCCGCGTCCTGCGTGCGACCGCTGGACGCCGGTGGCGCGCCTGTTCGCGCAGGTCGAGAGCGAGGCGCGCGGGCTTTCCGCGGGCCGCCACACGCTGCGCTTCGACATCCAGGGCCAGGACGAACTCGCCGGCAACGACAGCGAATGGACCAGCGCCGTGGCCAACCTGGTCAGCAACGCGGTGCGCTACACGCCGGCCGGCGGCTCGATCACGGTCTCGTGGTCGCATCGACCCGACGGCAATTCGGAGATCGAGGTGCGCGATACCGGGCCGGGCATCGCCCGCGAGCACCTGGGCCGGCTCACCGAGCGCTTCTACCGCGTCGACGGCAGCCGCTCGCGCGACACCGGCGGCACCGGCCTGGGCCTGTCCATCGTCAAGCACGTGGTGCAGCGCCACGGGGGCGAGCTCGACATCCAGAGCGAACCGGGCCGCGGCTCGGCCTTCCGCATCGTCGTGCCGGCCGCGCGCGTGCGTCCGCTCGCGCCGGCGCAACCGGTGGCCGAGGAACCTTCGACGGTGCGCTGAACGGGGCCGCCGCATCCCTAAGTGCAATCCCGTGGAGGTTTCCACGGCGACCCGGGCGACCGGCCAGGCCCTAGACTCCGCTCATGGCCATCGACATTCCCACCCTGCACACCGAGCGCCTCGACCTGCTGCCGCCCACCGCGGACTGCGCCGACCTGTACCGCACGTTCTACACGGACGCGGACGCCTCGCAGTCGTACGGCGGCCCCTTGTCGGTGGTGGGATCGTGGACGCGCCTGGCGAGCGACCTGGGCTCCTGGCACCTGCAGGGCTTCGGCGTCTGGGTGATGCGCGACCGCGAGCGCGGCGAGCTGGTGGGCGTGTGCGGCTTCTGGCAGGCCCCGGGCTGGCGCCGCGAGCTCACCTGGTGGCTGCTGCCGCGCTACCGCAGCCGCGGCTTCGCGCAGGAAGCCTCCGAGGCCGTCGTCGAGCACGCGTACGAGGTCTTCGGGTGGCCGAGCGTCGAGACCTACATGGTCGACACCAACGACCAGGCGCGGGCGCTGGTCAGGCGCCTGGGCGGCGAGCAGATCGATCGCTTCGTCGCGCCGGACGGCGCCGAGCGCGACCTGTTCCGCATCCCGCGCCCGGCGAGGCCGGCGGCCTGAAACGCCTCAGTGCGACGCGGCGGCCGATGCCGCGGGCGCCGGC
>DATCRO010000821.1:0-4004 GCA_036569025.1 Burkholderiaceae bacterium | reverse complement strand
ATGTACAGGTTGCCGTCGCCCATGCGCGGCGTGACCTGCACGAAGGCGCCGTTGTCGGTGCCGGTCGTCACGTCCACGGCGTCGAGCACGCGGTCGTAGCCCGAGCGCGAACCGGCCTGCAGGGCGCCGGTGGTGAAGTCGATGTCCGGCGGCACGCCGGAGTCGCTGAGCGTGCCGGCCAGGCCGCTGCGCAGCTGGTCCTGCGCGGCACCGAGCGCCGACGCGCCGGGCGCGCTGGCGGCGGACATCACGGCGTCCGCCTTCTGGCCGGTGGCCAGCGTGATCATGGCGCTCGTGAGCGGCGTGACGTTGGCCGTGCCCGCCGCCTGCGCGACGGAATAGATGCAGCCGTAGTTGGCGCCCGTGTAGCCGCAGGCCTCGATGCGCCACGGGCCGGTGCCGGTCAGCACGCCGGCGTCGTAGGTGCCGTCGGCGTTGATGGGGATGTCGTGCGCCACGACGGCGCCGGTGGCGTCGATCACGCGCAGCGTGCCTTGCGTCATCGGGGCGCCGACCGCCGCGGAGCCGGTCAGGTGCGTCGCGGTGGGCTTGGGCGCCGGCGGCGTCGGCGCGGCGTCGGAGCCGCCGCCGCCGCACGCGGACAGCATGGCGAGCGAGGCGACGCCCAAGGTGAGGAAATGGATGGTGCCGGGGGCCAGGCGCATGCGGTTCTCCGTGACGTGCATTGAAGACGATGCACGTCCCTGCGCCAGGAGCGGCGAAACGGATCGGGCATCTGCCCTCCATATCGGCGCCGGCACGATCCGTTGAGCGCGCTGAACGGCCGTTCGAGAACTTGTTGGCGCGGCCGCCGCGGCGAGCCGACGAGCGGTTGCCTGCGGCCACCGGACGGCATCGCCGCGCGATCCGCGCCGCGCGGGCGACAGGAGTTCGACAGGTGGGGAGGCAATCGGGCGCCGCGGCGCCATAGCGGCCGGGCGCGTGAGTCGATGTCGCCGCTAACCGGCCGGCGCAGCGCCTGGCGTCATATCTGCACGCGCGTGCCCAGCTCGATGACCGCGTTGTTGGGCAGCCGGAAGAACTCCACGACGCTGCCGGCATTGCGCGTCATCGCGGCGAACAGGCGTTCGCGCCAGTGCGCCATGCCGTCGCCGCGCGTGGGCACCACCACCTCGCGGCTAAGGAAGTAGCTGGTGGTGAACTCGTCCACGTCCAGCCCATGCGCGCGACACAGCGTGAGGGCCTGCGGGATGTCGGGCGTGTTCTTGAAGCCGTAGTTGACCGTCACGCGCCAGAAGCCGCGCGCCAGCGGCTCGACCTGCACGCGGTCGGCGAACGGGATCCACGGGACCTCGTGGAACTTGACCGTGAGGATGACGTTGGTCTCGTGCAGCACCTGGTTGTGCTTGAGGTTGTGCAGCAGCGCCTGCGGCACGGTGCCGACGTTGGCCACGGTGAAGACGGCAGTGCGCGGCGTGCGCGTGATGTCGTCCTCGGCCAGCGCCGTGATGAACGGGATCAGGTCCGGGTCGTCGCGCCGGATGCTCTCGAGCAGCAGCTCGCGGCCGCGCTTCCACGTCGACATGATCGCGAACATCGCCAACGCCAGCAGCAGCGGGAACCAGCCGCCGTGCAGGAACTTGAGCGAGCATGCGGCCACCAGCAGGCCGTCGATGATCGCGAAGAACCCGGTGGCGCCCAGCGCGATCCACAGCGGGAAGCCCCAGCCGTAGCGCACGACGAAGTACGTGAGCACGGTGTCGATCAGCATCGTCACCGTCACCGCGATGCCGTAGGCCGCGGTCAGCTTGGAGACGCTGCCAAAGCCGATGACGGCGCACACCACCGCCACCATCAGCACCCAGTTGACGCGCGGCAGGTAGATCTGGCCGGCTTCCTTGACCGAGGTGTAGACGACCTCCATGCGCGGCAGGAAGCCGAGCTGGATCGCCTGCTTGGTCATCGAGAACGCGCCCGAGATCACCGCCTGCGACGCGATGACGGCGGCCACGGCCGCGAACGCCACCATCGGCAGCACCCAGGTCGACGGGAACAAGCGGAAGAACGGGTTCTCGATGGCCGAGGCGTCGTGGATCAGCAGCGCGCCCTGGCCCATGTAGTTGAGCGCCAGCGCCGGCAGCACCAGCGCGCTCCAGGCGAGGCGGATCGGCGTCTTGCCGAAGTGCCCCATGTCGGCATACAGCGCCTCAGCACCGGTCAGCGCCAGCACGATGGCGCCGAGCGCGGCCAGCACGTGCCAGCCGCGATCGAGCAGGAACTCGACGGCGTACAGCGGATTGAGCGCGTACAGGATC
This sequence comes from Burkholderiaceae bacterium, assembly GCA_036569025.1. Lineage (GTDB taxonomy): Bacteria > Pseudomonadota > Gammaproteobacteria > Burkholderiales > Burkholderiaceae_C > Scleromatobacter. The sequence continues at coordinate 1,728 of DATCRO010000821.1, read as the reverse complement.
TCGGGCGCCTGGGAGATGTGCAGCGCGCCGACGACGGCCAGCAGGCCGAACCACACCACGAGCAGGGGCCCGAACGCCTTGCCGAACGCGCCGGTGCCGAAGCGCTGCGCCGAGAACAGCGCGACGAGGATGAGCACCGACAGCGGAACGATGTAGGCCTGGAGCGCCGGCGTGACCACCTCCAGGCCCTCGACCGCGCCCATCACCGTGACGGCCGGCGTGATGACGCTGTCGCCGAAGAACAGCGTGGCGCCGAACATGCCCACCAGCATGATGAGCGTGCGCCGCTGCGGCGTGCCGCCGGCCGCATGCGCCGCCAGCGCGGTCAGCGCCATCGCGCCGCCTTCGCCGTTGTTGTCGGCGCGCAGGATCAGGATCACGTACTTGAGCGTGACCACCAGCATCAGGCCCCAGAAGATCGTCGACACCGCGCCGACGATGTGCTGCGCGTCGAGCGGCACGCCCACGCCCGAGACGGGGACGAAGATCTCGTGCAGCGTGTACAGCGGGCTCGTGCCGATGTCCCCGTAGACGACGCCCAAGGCGCCCAGCGTCATCGCCGCGAGGCCGGCGCCGTGTTGCTGCTTGCCCATGAATCGTCTCTGCGGAACCGTCGGGTTGGTCGGAGCGGGCATTGTGGCCCAGCGCCCCTGCCGTTGCCACCGCAGCGCAGCAAAATCGTCGTTTCGACGCCCAAGGCGCGCCTTGACGCCGTCTTCGTTACAGTGTGATGACTCCAGACCTGCTTTGCCCATGCTGATCAACTGCGTCGCCTACGAGAACGGCAGCAAGCTCGCCGACATTCCCATCGCCGAGATCAGCGACTACCTGGCGCGCCCGGGCTGCTTCGTCTGGGTCGCGATGAAGGACACCTCCGACGAGGAACTGCTGACGATGCAGAAGGAGTTCGGCCTGCACGAACTCGCCGTGGAGGACGCGCTGCACGGCCACCAGCGGCCCAAGGTCGAGGAATACGGCGACACGCTGTTCGCCGTGCTGCACACGGTGGAGCTGACGCCCACCGACGAACTCACCACCGGCGAGGTCGACATCTTCGTCGGCAGCAACTTCGTGCTCTCGGTGCGCAACCGCAGCCGCCAGAACCTGCTGCAGGTGCGCGAGCGATCCGAGCGCGAGCCGCACATGCTGCGCCACGGCCCGGCGTTCGTGTTCTACGCGCTGATGGACGCGGTCGTCGACCGCTACTTCCCCATCATCGACCGCCTCGAGACGGAGCTCGAGCAGGTCGAGGACCAGATGTTCGAGCCCGGCACCTCCAAGGCCAACATCCAGCGCCTGTACGAGCTCAAGCGCGAGATCGGCACCGTGCGCCACGCGGTGACGCCGCTGATCGACGCCGTGCACAAGCTGTTCAGCGGCCGCGTGCCGTCCGTCTGCGAGGGCAACCGCGAGTACTTCCGCGACGTGTTCGACCACCTGCTGCGCATGCAGGGCTCGCTGGACAACCTGCGCGACACCATCGGCACCGCCATCCAGGTCAACCTGGCCAACGTGGCGATCGAGGAATCCGTCGTCAACAAGCGCCTCGCGGCCTGGGCCGGCATCTTCGCCGTCATCAGCGCGTTCGCCGGCATCTGGGGCATGAACTTCAAGAACATGCCCGAGCTCGAGTGGCAGTGGGGCTACCCGCTGGCGCTGGCGACGATCACGATCGTGTGCGTGATCCTCTATCGCCAGTTCAAGAAGGCCGGCTGGTTATAGACGGCC
>DATCRO010000820.1:0-5373 GCA_036569025.1 Burkholderiaceae bacterium | reverse complement strand
TCGGGCATCGCGGGCATGCCGCCGCAGGCCGGCGTGCTGGCCCTGTTCGCGGGGCTGCTCGCGTATGGGCTGATCGGGCGCTCGCGCTTCGCGATCGTGTCGGCGACGTCGTCGTCGGCCGCGGTGCTGGGCGCCGCGACGTTGTCGCTCGCGGGGCACGACGCCGCGCTGCGCGCCGCGCTCGCGGCCGGCCTGGTGCTGGCCACGGGCCTGGCGTTCCTGGCTGCGGGTGCGATGCGCCTGGGCTCGATCTGCAGCTTCATCTCCAAGCCGGTGCTGCGGGGGTTCTCTTTCGGCCTCGCGCTGGTGATCATCGTCAAGCAGTTGCCGAAACTGACCGGCACGCATCCGTCGGCCGACGCCGCCCCGGCGTTCGCATGGCAGCTGCTGGGCGCGCTGCCGCGATGGAACTGGAACGCGCTCGCGCTGGGCCTCGTGTCGCTGGCCGCGCTGAAGCTGCTGGCGCAATTGCCCAAGCTGCCCGGGGCGTTGCTGGTGATCGCGGCGGGCATCGCGGCCACGCACGTGCTGGCGCTGGACGCGCGCGGCGTCGCGGTCGTCGGCCGCATCGACCTCGCGCTGGCGCTGCCCGCGCCGCCGGTGCTGTCGCAGGGGCAGTGGGTCAGCATCGCGGAGCTGGCCGTCGCGCTGGTGCTGCTGGTGTTCGCCGAGAGCTACGGCGCGATCCGCTCGATGGCGCTCAAGCACGGCGACGCGATCGATCCGAACCGCGACCTGTGGGCGCTGGGGGCGTCCAATCTCGTGGCGGGCGCGCTCCATGGCCTGCCCGTGGGCGCGGGCTTCTCGGCGACGGCGGCCAACGAGGCCGCGGGTGCCGGCAGCCGCAAGGCGGCGTGGATCGCCGGTCTCGTGGTGCTGGCGCTGGTGGCGCTCTGCCTGCCGTGGATCGAGCGCACGCCCGAGCCCGTGCTGGCGGCCATCGTCATCCACGCGGTGTCGCACACGCTGTCGCTGGCCGCGTTCCGCCCCTACTTCCAATGGCGGCGCGACCGCTTCGTCGTCGTCGCGGCGGCCGTCGCGGTCGTGGCGCTGGGCGTGCTGAACGGCCTGCTCGCCGGCATCGCGATCAGCGTGGCGATGACGCTGCGCGGGTTGTCGGAGCCGCGCATGAGCGAACTGGGCCGCCATCGCGGCGGGCACGACTACCTCGGCCTGCAGCACGCCGACGTGCAGCGCGTGCCCGGCGTGCTGATCCTGCGGCCCGAGGCACCGCTGTTCTTCGCGAACGTCGAGCGCATGCTGACCGAGATGCGCGCGCGCATCGCCGCCGCGTCGCCGCACGCGTTCGTGCTGAGCCTGGAGGAGACGCCCGACCTGGACGGCACCACCATCGAGGCGCTGGCGGCATTCGCGAGCGAACAGGCCGGCGCGGGCCGCGCGACGGTGTTCGCGCGCCTGAAGGATCCGGTGCTGGCACTGCTGCAGGAGGCGATGGCCGGCCAGCGCGAGACGCTGCTGGAGGCCGGCAGCGTCGACGACGCGGTGTCGTCGCTCAAGGCCGCCGCGGCCACTGCGTGGCCCTGATGTTCGCTCGTGCACGCGTGCCGTGCATGCCATGCGGAGTTGTTTCTCGATGCTTCCACGCATGAGCTGGCGGGACCCTCGATTGCCCGTCCAGGGTTGTTCCAAGCAACAGGAGAACAGCAATGAACAAGTCTCTCGCCACGCTCATCGCCACCGCTGCCGCCGCCGGCTTCAGCTTCGCCGCGCATGCGCAGACGACCGACACCCAGCCCGCCCCCGGCACGCCGGGCACCACGACCACCACGACGGTGACGACCGAGACGGTGGAGACCAGGATGGTGCCGCCGCCGGCCGCCGGCATGACGCGCTCGGAAGCGCATGACGCCAAGATCCAGTCGAAGGCCGACTACAAGGCGCGCAAGAACATTGCCGAGGCCAACCACGACCTGTCCAAGGCGGACTGCAAGATCAACTCCGAAGGCGCGGTGGAGCGCGCGTGCAAGCACGACGCCCGCATGGAGGAGAAGAAGGAGAAGGCGGACGCCAAGCTGATCCACAAGCAGGAAGTGCAGGACATCGACGCGCAGACCAAGTAAGCCCCGCCAGCGCGGTTCCGATGCCCGCGCTCCTGGGCGAGGCCCCACGGACTTCACGGTCCGCGGGGCCTTTGTTCATGCGGCGTCCGGCCCGCAGCAGGCCGCCGGCGGCGCGAGGCGGGACTGGCCCGCCGGCAGCGCCAGGTCCTCGAGGATCGCGCAGTCGGCCACCGGGCCGCCCGCGCATTCCGTCTCGCAGCTGCACACGAAGGCCGCCAGGCTCGCCTCCAGCGATTGCAGTTCGGCGAGCTTGACGCGCAGCGCGGCGAGATGGCCGGCGGCGATGTCGCGCGCCTGCGTGCAGGGGCGTTCGGGATGGTCGATCAAACCGACGAGCTCGCGCACCTGCTCCAGCGAGAAGCCGAAGTCGCGACAGCGGCGGATGAACACCAGCCGCCGCACCGCGGCCTCGCCATAGCTGCGCTGGCCCGCGGCCGTGCGTGCGGCCCGCGGCAGCAGGCCGATCTCCTCGTAGTAGCGGATGGTGGGCACCGTGGCGCCCGCGCGCCGGGCGACGATGCCGATGGACAGTTGGGCGCTCATGACGCGATGCTAGCCGCAGGCGCTCGGACCGCAACTGCACGCGGCTCGAGGTTGCCTCGGCAGGAACTGCTCGAAGAGCCAATGCGCGTCCGTGGCCAGGCCTGCCGGCGCGCGAATGCGCAGTTCGACCTGGCCACCCGTGTCCGCCAGGTCGAAGTCCAGGAATGCGCAGCATGCGCGCTCGGCCGCGACGATGCGCTCGAGGTCGTCGCGAGCCCGCCGGTCGTAGACCAGGTGCAGCGTCGCGCCGTCCCGGCGATGCGCGACGAGCGCGTCGTCCGTCACGCGGCGGATCCAGGCCAGGCGCGCGGGCAGGTCGCCGGAGTCCAGCGTGCAGGCGATGGGCGCTTCAGGCGCGCTGGCCATCGCCGCACTCCTTGCATGCCGGCGTGCATGCCATACGGCGCCGCGCGCGGCGGCGCCACCACGTGGCCCCGGCGATGGCCAGGCCCAGCGCCGTGAGCAGCCCCGCGAGCGGCGCGACATCGGCCGCGCACGCGAACAGGGCCGATCCCGCCGCAAGCAGCGACGTGCCGCCGGCCAGGCCGGCCGCCAGCGGCGCGGCGCAGCACGCGGCGCAGGCCGCGGCCCCGCCGAGGAGGATGGGCCAGGCTTTCATGTCTCGTCTCCGATGCAGGGCACGACGCCCTGGCCGGGACGATAGGAGCTCAAGCCGCTTGAGGGTCAAGGGCCGGTCGCGGCCTACCTGCCGTCGAGGTCCAGCCAGTCGCTCAACTCCTCCGCATGCTCCTGCTCCTGCGACAGGATGTGCTCGATGATGCGGCGCGTCGTCGAATCCTTGTCGCCGATCAGGCGGATCGTCTGCGTGTAGGCCTCGATGGCCACGCGCTCGGCCACCAGGTTGGCGCGGATCATGGCCTTCAGGTCCGTCGATTCGTCGTAGTCGGCGTGGCTGCGCTGCAGCAGGGTGGTCGGGTTGAAGTCGGGTTCGCCGCCCAGCTGCACGATGCGCTCGGCGATCATGTCGGCGTGTTCGGCCTCCTCGTTGGCATGCACGAGGAACTCGTCGGCGATGGCGGGCGAGGCCATGCCCTTGGCGGTGTAGTAATGGCGCTTGTAGCGCATCGTGCACACCAGCTCGGTGGCGAGCGAGTCGTTGAGCAGCTTGACGATGTCGTCGCGCCACGGACCGTAGGCGGGCGTGATGGCGCCTTCCTCGATGTTGTTCTTCGCGGCATCCAGGGCTCTTTGATCGAGCTGCAGGGGGACGCGCTTGGCGCTGGCTTGGTCGGACATGGCGGGCCTTCTCGAGTGTGAGGTTGAACGCAGGCGCCACGGCAATCGGGATGCCGGGCACGCGGTCCGCCGCCCTTGGCGAAATGGCGCAAGACCGTGGGGACGCATGCGGGCGCGGATTTGTCTACAGTGGCCGCAACCCAAGGCAGGAGCACTCCCATGAGCAAGACCCCCAGCGTCGCGGTGCTGGACGACTACCAGAACGCCGCGCTGCGCCTGGCCGACTGGTCGGTGCTGGACGGCCGCGCCGCGGTCACCGTGTTCAACGACCACCTGGCCGATGCCGACGCCGTCGTCGAGCGCCTGAAGGGCTTCGACGTGCTGTGCGTCATGCGCGAGCGCACGCCGCTGCCGCGCGCGATGCTGGAGCGGCTGCCGAAGCTGAAGCTGATCGTGTCGACGGGGTCGCGCAACGCGGCCATCGACGTGGCGGCCGCCGAGGAGCGCGGCATCGCCGTCGCCTTCACCGGCTACACCTCGGCGCCGACCATCGAGATGACCTGGGCGCTGATCCTGGCGGCCAGCCGCCACATCGTGGCCGAGAACCTGGCGTTCCGGCGCGGCGGCTGGCAGCAGGGCGTGGGCGTGGGCCTGGCCGGCAAGACGCTGGGCGTGCTCGGGCTGGGGCGCGTGGGCAGCGCGGTGGCCAAGGTCGGCGCGGCCTTCGGCATGAACGTGATCACCTGGAGTCCCAACATGACGCCCGAGCGCGCCGCGCTGGCCGGCGCCGAGATGGTGACCAAGCCCGAGCTGCTGCGCCAGTCCGACGTCCTGACGATCCACATGGTGCTGAGCCCCAGGACGCGCGGCCTGCTGGGCGCCGACGACCTCGCGCTGATGAAGACGAGCGCGCTGCTGGTCAACACGTCGCGCGGGCCGCTGGTCGACGAGGCGGCGCTGGTGGCGGCGCTCACGTCGCGCAAGATCGCGCTGGCGGCACTGGACGTGTTCGATGTCGAGCCGCTGCCCGAGGACCATCCGCTGCGCTCTCTGGAGAACGTGCTGGGCACGCCGCACATCGGCTACGTCGCCGACGACCTGTACCGCACGTTCTACGGCGACACCGTCAAGGCCGTCGACGCCTGGCTGGCCGCGCGCGCCAAGACCGCCTGATGCGCGGCCGTCGCGCGTCCGGGCGCGTGCAGTCGTCGCGGCCGTACAGGGCGTGCAAACCCGACGCGTGACGCTGCCGGACTGCCCGGCGGCGTCGATGGCGTCGGCGCCTCAGGCCGCCAGCGAGCGATAGAAGTACGTCGTCGCGCATTCGCCGCCCGCGGGCAGCAGCGCATAGCGCGGGATCGTGCCGGCCGCCACCCAGCCCATGCGGGCGTACAGGCGCGCGGCGGTGTCGTCGGCGGTGTCGAGCACCAGCAGCGTCTTGCCTTCACGCAGCGCCTCGGCCTCGGCGGCATGCATCAGCGCGGCGCCGGCGCCACGGCGGCGCGCGCGTCGGTGCACCAGCATCTTGGCGACGTCCGCACGGTGCGGCTGG
>DATCRO010000819.1:0-3898 GCA_036569025.1 Burkholderiaceae bacterium | reverse complement strand
GCTGCTCGTGATGTTCCGCCACACGCGGCTCGACTTCTGGGGCGTCGTCACCTGCGTGCTGATGCTGTCGATATCGAGCCTGATCTACATCATCGCGGGGCAGGTGATGTTCTCGCGCCTGCTCAAGGTCGCGCCCATCTCGGGCTACGTGCCGGGCTGGGACGTGGCCAAGTTCCTGCTGCTGCCCATCGTGCTGTCGCTGCTCGCGCGCCTGGGCACCGAGGCGCGCCTTTACCGCGCGATGTTCCTCGAGGAGATCAGCAAGGACTACGTGCGCACCGCGCGCGCCAAGGGCCTGGCCGAGACGGCGGTGCTGTTCCGCCACGTGCTGCGCAACGCGCTGCTGCCCATCGTCACCAGCGCCGGCGCCTACCTGCCGTACGTGTTCCTGGGCAGCCTCGTGTTCGAGAGCTTCTTCGGCCTGCCGGGCCTGGGCGCCTACGTGATCGACGCCATCACCAAGCAGGACTTCGCCGTCGTGCGCACCATGGTGTTCGTCGGCTCGCTGCTGTACATCGCGACGTTCGTGCTGATCGACGTCGTCTACACCTGGGTCGATCCCCGGGTGCGACTGGGTTGAGGAGCGGAACGATGAGTCCGAAGTTCGTCCTGCTCTGGACCGACGCCACGACGTGGGCGCTGATCCTGTGCATGATCGTCTACGCCGTCGCGGTGGCGCGCTCGCCCAACCTCAAGGCCAGCTGGCGCAAGGTGTTCCGCGATGCCCCGGCGCTGTGCTCGTCGCTGATCCTGGGCCTGTGCGTGCTGGTCACCGCGGCCGACAGCGTCCACTACCGCAACGCGCTGCCGCCGGTGCCGGGCACGCCGCCGGGCGTCGTCGCCTACGACTCGGTCACGCGCTCGGGCCTGGACTGGATGCTGTCCAGCCTGATCGAATCGCGCGAGGACACCTATTCGCGGCCGCTCGACTACCTCAGCTACCGCCGCGACACCGTGTCGATCAATGGCCAGCTGCAGCGCATCTCGCCGCGCCTGAAGCATGGCGGCGCGCACCTGTCCGACCCCGACCACCAGTGGGCCGCCGACCTGGGCTCGCGCGCGGGCACCGGGCTCGCGCTGGGCCTGGCGCTGGCCGCGGCATGCGCGCTGGTGCTGTTCGGCCTGCTGGCGCGGGCGCGCGGCGCGGGCTTCCTGGAGACGGCGGGCAGCGTGTGGCGCAAGGAAGGCGACATCCCCTGGCGCGCCGGCCTGTGGACGCTGGTGGTCATCGCCACGCTCAGCGGCGTCGTCGTCTCGCTGATGGGCGCCTACCACGTGTTCGGCACCGACACCACGGGCAACGACGTGCTGTACCAGTCGCTCAAGTGCATCCGCACGGCATTCGTCATCGGGTCGCTGTCGACGATCGCGACGCTGCCGCTGGCCGTCGTGCTGGGCATCATGGCGGGGTATTTCCGCGGCTGGGTCGACGAGGTCATCCAGTACTTCTACACGGTGCTCTCGTCGGTGCCCAACATCCTGCTGATCGCCGCGTGCGTGCTGATGGTGCAGGTGTTCCTCGACAAGCACCCCGACATGTTCGAGACCGGCGTCGAGCGCGCCGACGTCAAGCTCGCGCTGCTGTGCGCCGTGCTGGGCCTGACCGGCTGGGCGAGCCTGTGCCGCCTGCTGCGCGCCGAAACCATGAAGCTGCGCGAGCTCGACTACGTGCAGGCCGCCAACGCCTTCGGCGTCAGCGCCACGCGCATCATGGTGCGCCACGTGTTCCCCAACGTCGCGCACCTGATGCTGATCGTCACCGTGCTCGACTTCTCGTCGCTGATCCTGTACGAGGCCGTGCTGTCGTACGTCGGCGTGGGCGTCGACCCGTCGATGAACAGCTTCGGCGGCATGCTCAACCTCGCGCGCAAGGAGATGAGCCTGGACCCGATGGTCTGGTGGAGCTTCTTTGCCGCGTTCGGCTTCATGGTGACGGTGGTGCTGTCCGTCAACCTGTTCGCCGACGGCGTGCGCGACGCCTTCGACCCGCGTGCCCGCGCGTTCCGTCCGCGCCTGCCCGTCACGCGCAAGCCGGCCGCCCCGTCGCCGAACCAAGGCTGACCCCATGCTCCAGACCCAAGACCTGAAGGTGGCGCTCGACGCCGAGCTCGGCCTCGTCAAGGCCATCGACGGCCTGACGCTGGCCATCCAGCGCGGCGAGACCTTCGCGCTCGTCGGCGAATCGGGCTGCGGCAAGAGCATGACGGCGCTCGCGCTGATGCGGCTGTTGCCCGAGAACGGCCGCATCACCGGCGGCGACATCCGCCTGGACCGCGACGACCTGCTCGCGCTGCCCGAGGCCGGCATGCGCGCGGTGCGCGGCGGGCGCATCGGCATGATCTTCCAGGAGCCCTCGACCAGCCTGAACCCGGTCATGAAGATCGGCGCGCAGCTCGTCGAGGCGATCGAGGCGCACACGACGCTGCGCGGCGCGCAGGCGCGCCAGAAGGCGATCGACTGGCTGCGCCGCGTCGGCATCCCCGAGCCCGAGCGCCGCATCGACGACTATCCGTTCCGCATGAGCGGCGGCCAGAAGCAGCGCGTGATGATCGCGATGACGCTGGCCACCGAGCCCGACTTCCTGGTTGCCGACGAGCCGACGACGGCGCTCGACGTCACGATCCAGGCGCAGGTGCTCGACCTGCTCAAGCAGCTGCAGCAGGAGCAGGGCCTGGGCATGCTGCTGATCACGCACGACCTCGCGGTGGTCAAGGGCATGGCGCACCGCGTGGCGCTGATGTACGCGGGCCAGATCATCGAGGTCGCCAAGGCCGGCGATTTCTTCGCCAACCCCAAGCACCCGTACGCGCGGGCGCTGCTGCGTGCGCTGCCCGATGCGCGCCGGCGCGGCCAGCCGCTGCAGGCGATACCCGGCACCGTTCCCGTGCTGACCCAGTCGTTCGCCGGCTGCCGCTTCGCGCCGCGCTGCGACCGCGTGATGGCGCACTGCGCGGGCGTCGTGCCCGAACTGATCGAGATCAACGGCCGCGAACAGCCCGGCGACGTCCACGCCGTGCGCTGCCTGTTGTTCGCTCCCGGTGCGGCGAGCGCGGCGCCGGCAGCCGCCGCGCCCCGGGTCGAGGCGCCGCGCGCGCCGGCGGCGCCGGCGGCCGCGGCGTCCGTGCCGCTGCTGCAGGTGCGCAACCTGGACGTGCGGTTCCCCCTGCGCACGGGCCTGTTCCAGCGTGGCAAGCGCTTCTTCAACGCGGTGGACGACGTGTCGTTCACGGTCGGCGAGGGCGAGACGCTCGCGCTGGTGGGCGAGTCGGGCTGCGGCAAGACCACCACCGGCAAGGCCGTCGTGCAGCTGCTGCGCGGCGTCGCCACGTTCGAGGGCCAGGCGCTGCTGCGCGGGCGCAACCTGTTCGAGCTGTCGGGCCAGGCGCTGGTCCAGGCGCGGCGCGACATCCAGATCATCTTCCAGGATCCGTTCGCGTCGCTGAACCCGCGCATGCGCGTCGCCGAGATCCTCGACGAAGGCATGGTCTCGCTGCAGCCCGAGGTCGACGCCGCGGCGCGCCGGCGGCGCATCGAGGGGCTGGTCGACCAGGTGGGCCTGCGGCGCGACGCGCTCGACCGCTACCCGCACGAGTTCTCCGGCGGCCAGCGCCAGCGCATCGCGATCGCGCGCGCGCTCGCCGTCCAGCCCAAGCTCATCGTCTGCGACGAGCCCACCTCGGCGCTGGACGTGTCGGTGCAGGCGCAGATCCTGAACCTGCTGCACGACCTGCAACAGGACCTCGGCGTCTCGTATCTTTTCATCACGCACAACATCGGCGTGGTCGAGTACATCGCCGATCGTGTCGCCGTGATGCGGGCGGGGCGAATCGTCGAGCAGGGCGACTGTGTGTCGGTCCTGGAACATCCGCAGCAGGACTACACCCGCGCGCTCATCGAC
>DATCRO010000818.1:0-2444 GCA_036569025.1 Burkholderiaceae bacterium | reverse complement strand
GCTGTGCGAGCCGTCGGCCACGCGCGAGTCGATCTCCACGCCGCGGTTGATCGGGCCCGGGTGCATCACGATGGCGTCGGGCCTGGCCTGCGCCAGCAGGTCTTCCGTCAGGCCGAAGCTCTTGAAGTACTCGCCCGCGCTGGGCAGCATCGCGCCGCTCATGCGTTCGTTCTGCAGGCGCAGCATGATGATGACGTCGGCGTCCTTCACGCCCTCGCGCATGTCGTGGCACACGCGCACGCCCATCTCGCGCAGGTCGCCCGGCACCAGCGTCTTGGGGCCGACGGCGCGGATCTCGGGCACGCCCAGCGTGGTGAGCGCGTGGATGTCGGAACGTGCGACGCGCGAATGCACGATGTCGCCGACGATGGCCACCGTCAGCTCGTTGAACGACTTCTTGTAGTGCCGGATCGTGTACATGTCCAGCAGGCCCTGCGTCGGGTGCGCATGGCGGCCGTCGCCGGCGTTGACCACGTGCACGTGCGGGGCGCAGTGGCGCGCGATCAGGTACGGCGCGCCCGACTCGCTGTGGCGCACGACGAACATGTCGGCGTGCATGGCCGACAGGTTGGCGATGGTGTCGAGCAGGCTCTCGCCCTTGGACGCCGACGACTTGGCGATGTCCAGGTTGATCACGTCCGCCGACAGCCGCTTGGCCGCGATCTCGAACGTGGTGCGCGTGCGCGTGGAGTTCTCGAAGAACAGGTTGAACACGCTCTTGCCGCGCAGCAGCGGCACCTTCTTGACGTCGCGGTCGTTGACCGAGAGGAAGGTGCCGGCGGTGTCCAGGATCTGCGTCAGGACGGCGCGCGGCAGGCCCTCGATGGACAGCAGGTGGATCAGCTCGCCGTGGGCGTTGAGCTGCGGATTTCGTCGCGCGAGCATCAGGTGGTCTCCTTGACGGCGAAGGTGAAGCGGCCGTCGGCCTCGCGCGCGAGCGACAGGCGCTGGTGGTTCGGCAGCGTGAGCTTGGCGGCGGCGAAGACCGGGGCGATCGGCAACTCGCGGCCGCCGCGGTCGACCATGACGGCCAGTTCCACCGATGCCGGCCGGCCGTAGTCGAACAGCTCGTTGACGACCGCGCGGATCGTGCGGCCGCTGGCGATGACGTCGTCGACCAGCAGGATGCGCGCGCCGTCGATCTCGAACGGCAGCTCGGTCGCGGCTTCGACGGCGCCCAGGCCGCGCTCGCCGAAGTCGTCGCGGTGCAGCGTGCTGGAGATGGTGCCGACCGGCCGGTTCGTCTGCAGGTCGGCGTTCAGGCGCTGGGCCAGCCAGGCGCCGCCCGACCAGATGCCCACGAGCACGGTGTCGGGCGTCAGCAGCCGGCCGACGCCGGCGCGCAGCTCGGCGTAGAGCTGCTCCGCATCGAGCGATAAGGAAGTCATTCGTTTTCCCGGAAGAACTGTTCGAGGATCAGGGCAGCCGCCGCGGAATCGGCATCGCTCGCACCGGCCGATTCCACCTCGACCGTGGTGTAGCGTTCGTCGACCTCGTGCACGGGCAGGCGGAACCGCCCGTGGAGCTGGCGGCCGAACTTGCGGGCCCGGGCGGTATTGTCGTGCTCGGCACCGTCCGGATGAAAGGGAACGCCGATCACCAGCGCATCGGGCGCCCATTCCTTGATCAAGGCCTCGATCGCCTTGAAGCGCGCGTCGCCCTCGAGCGCCAGCGTGCGCAGCGGTTGCGTCAGCTTCATCAGCGTGTTGCCCGTGGCCACGCCCACGCGTTTCGTGCCGTAGTCGAAGGCGAGGAAGGATCGGACGGCGCGGGCGGGCGAGTCGACCATGGCCGAAACGCTCATGCGTGCCCGGCTTCCTGGCTGAGCATCCGCGGGTCGATGCCCAGCAAGGCCAGCGCGCGCTCATAGCGCTGCTCGATCGGCGTGTCGAAGATGATCTCCGGCGCCGCATCGACGTTGAGCCAGCCATTGCGGCCCAGCTCGTCCTCCAGCTGGCCGGTGGCCCAGCCGCTGTAGCCGAGCGTGACCAGCACTCGCCGCGGGCCGTTGCCCACGGCCATGGCCTCGAGCACGTCCTTGCTGGTGGTCATCTCGAGGCCGCCGGGCACTGACAGCGTCGAGTTGTACTGCGTGGAGCCCTCGATGCGTTCGTGCAGCACGAAGCCGCGCTCGGTCTGCACCGGGCCGCCGTAGAACACGGGTTGCTCGCCGAGGTCGTCGCTGGCCAGCGTCAGGTCGACCTTCTCGAACAGGTTGCGCAGGCGGATGTCCACCGGCTTGTTGATCATCAACCCCAGCGCGCCCTTCTCGCTGTGCTCGCACAGGTAGACGACCGCGCCGGCGAACGCCTCGTCGACCATGCCGGGCATGGCGATGAGGAACTGGTTGGTCAGGTTGATGGGTTCGGAGGCCATTGCCGCGATTTTAGGGCAGCGGGGGCGCCACAATCGACCGCCATGGAGATCTCCCCCCGCAAACCGGT
>DATCRO010000817.1:0-11169 GCA_036569025.1 Burkholderiaceae bacterium | reverse complement strand
GCCGCCGCGGGTTCGCGCGCGACGTCGGCCGCGAGCGCGACCGACGGGCAGCCCAGCCCGACCTCCCTCACGCCGGGCGTCGACAGGAACGTGTCGACGATCAGCGCGCGCCCGGCGGCGTCGTCGGGCTGGCTCGCGACGCGCTTGCGCCAGCGCTCGGCCGACTGCCCGAACGCGTGGGCGACCGCCTCGCCGGCCAGCGCGTCCTTGGATTCGAAGTGCCCGTAGAAGCCGCCGTGCGTGAGGCCGGCGGCCCCCATCAGGTCGGCCACGCTGACGCCGTTGATGCCGCGTTCCTTGAACAGGCGCGCGGACGCCTCGGTGATCTGCTGGCGGTGGCTTTCGGCCTCGGCGCGGGAGACGCGTGGCATGGGGGCTCCGGGGGTGGATGCGGTTTTTAAAGTATAGGCATCATGATAAATGGATGTCCAGCATCATGAATAAACCTGCCCGCGGGACGGGCATCGCGGGCGCGGCCGCGAGCCACGGGCGGCCGGCTTGCCCCGGATGGCGCATCATCACGCCAGGACCATCGCCACAGGAGCCCGCCATGCGCGCCAATCCAAGTTTCCTGCTGCCCTGCGGCGCGCTGCTGCTGGCCGTCGCGGGCTGCGCGACGCAACAATCGCGCACCGAGGCCTACGAGAAGGCGCTGAGCCAGTGGCAGGGCGCCTCCGAGCAGACGCTGCGCGCGCGCTGGGGCACGCCCGTGTCCGAGGAGCCTGCGGGCCACGGCAAGTGGCTCACGTACGTGGTCAACAACGGCGCGACGCCGGCGCCGACGATGAGCTTCAGCATCGGCGGCTTCGGGTTCGGCGGCGGCGGCCATACCTCGGTGGGCGGCGGCGTGGGCGTGACCACCCCCGTCGGCCAGCCGACGCCCGTGACGTGCACGACGCGCTTTCTCGTCGAGGACGGCAAGGTCAGCACGTGGAACTTCGACGGGCCGGGTTGCGGGAGCGCCGGCGGATAACCAGGGCAGGCGCGTCGCGCGCCTCAGAGCGGCATGCGGATGGTGTCGCCGCCGTCGAGCTCGTCGTCCATCGGCAGTTCGACCAGCGTGTCGCCGGCGTCGGCCTCGCCGTCGGCGGGCAGGTCGATGTGGATGTCGGCCAGCGGCGCGGGACGCGTCGCCTCGTCGTCTTCGTCGTCCGGGCCGGCGTGGGCCATCAGCAGCGCGGGGGCGATGCGCTGCGCGACGGCCAGGCGCGGCGCGGCCGGCACCTGGGCGGGCGCGAGCGGGGCGAACAGGTCGATCAGCGCGCCGAAGGTGCGGCGCGCGCTCATGCAGGCGCGCACGGTGTCGCGCGGCGAGTCGCCGATCTCGAGCGCGGCCAGCACGCGGTAGTTGCTCCACATGGCGGCGGTGTCGCCGCCGAAGCCGTGGAAGTAGCTGGCGCCGCTGCCCTGGCCCAGCCCCAGCGAGCGCTTGAGCAGCGGCGCGATGGCGCGGCCGCCCAACGCAGAAGCTTCGAAGGCGTACAGCGAGCCGAGCACCTCGGGCAGGTCGGTCAGCGGCAGCGTGGCGGCGGCCGGGACGTCCACCGGCGGCATGCGGACCTGCGCGACGCTGCGAAGCCATTGGACGTCCGCGCTGGCCAAGCCGCCGCGCCAGCGCGCGCGGAACCACGACTGCAGCCGCTCGGGCAGCGCGGCGTGGATGCGCGGCTCCCAGACGCGCAGGAACGCGTCGAACCGCGACAGGATCGCGGCGTAGCGCGCCAGGGGCATGGCCTCGTCCAGCCGCAGGATGCGTTCGATGCGGTCGTGGTCGGCGCGGGTCGTCAGGCGCAGTTCGGCGAGGGCGGTGTCGGAGCTCAAGGAAGGGACGTCTCAGCGGACGGGCAAGGCTGGTCTCGGTCCGGATCGTAGCGGATCGGACCCGTCGCGAGCGCCCGGTCGCGGCGCGGCGGCCCGCGCAAACGTTCGCGGCATGAACGATTGCTCAGTCCTGCGCGGTACGCGCGTGCGTCGCGGCGACCACCGCGTGGCCGGCCGGATGCAGGCGATGCCACGTGCGCAGCGACGTCGGCAGCACGAGGACGGCCACCAGCGCCGCGACGAGGCCCGCCTTGGTCAGCTTGTAGGCCGTGCGGTTCCAGGCCTTGAAGCGGCGGCGGTAGTGGCCGGCGCGGTCCGACAGGAAGAACAGGCGATTGATCAGGCCGATGCGGTCGGAATCATCGTTGGGGGAACTGGCCGCCGCCACGACATGTCGCCCGAACCAGCGGTTGAAACTGCGCGCGAAATCGTGGCGCATCGGCCGCTCGATGTCGCAGAACAGTATCAGCCGCTCCACGTCGGTGCGATTCTCCGCGGCGTGGATGTAGGTTTCGTCGAATATCACAGCCTCGCCGTCGCGCCAGCTGTAGGGTTTTCCGTCGACCGTGATGTTGCAGCGGTCGTCATTGGGCGTGACCAGGCCCAGGTGGTATCGCAGCGAACCGGCATACGGATCCTTGTGGGGATTGAGCACGGCGCCCGGCGGCAGCGTCGTGAACATCGCGGCGCTGATCCCGGGAATACCGCGCAGCAGTTCCGTGGTGCGCGGGCACAGGCGCAGCGCCGAAGGGTGGGCGTCGCCGTACCACTTCAGGTAGAAGCGCTTCCAGCCCGACTTCGCGAACGAGTTGAACCCCGCGTCGTCCTTCTGGTCCGGTGACTTCATCTTCGCGTGGGCCATCAGGGCCAGTCCTTCCGCGCGGATGGCCTCGGCGTTCAGGCGCAGCGCCTCGAGCTCCGGAAAGCGCGCCACCTCGGTGAACGGCCGGTTGGGGATGGCCGAGAACGCGTACAGGAAGACGTTGACCGGCGCGAGCAGGCCGGAATGGTCGAACACCTGGCCCCAGAAACTGTGGCGCACCTGGCCGCGCCGGTGCACCACCAATATGCAGGCGAGATACACGACGATGATGGCGGGGAGGATCATCGGGAGATTTTCTGAGAACAATGCCGGACGGGAGTTCCGCGGCAGCATCGGTCAGATCGGCGACTGTTGGCTCGACGCCGCATCGAATGGCATCAGGTCGGCAGGGAATTGCCGCCGGTAAGAATCCGACAAGGCAAGCCGTGATATTCATCGGGCCCAAGCGGAAGTTGCAGCAATGGACGTGCCTGATACTCCCTGACCCGGCGGATATTCAGCTCGGAGAAAGCCGTGGAGCGGTGCGGGGAATCAAGGCCGGCCAGGACAAGGCGGCCAGGGGCGCCGGAAGGGCGCGCGCAGGCGCGGGCGTGGCCGCGCTGCGCAGGGTGGCGTCACGCGCGCGGGCGCGTGGCGCGATGCGGGATCAGCTCAGGTGCTTGCCGACCAGGCCGGTCATCTCGAACATCGTCACTTCGTCCTTGCCCATGACGGCCTTGAGCTTGGCGTCGCACAGGATGTTGCGCTTGTTGGCCGGGTTCTGCAGGTTGTGGGCCTTGATGTAGTCCCACAGGCGCTTGGTGACTTCGGTGCGCGGCAGCGGCTCGGAGCCGACGATGGCGGCGAGCGCGGGGCTCGGCTTGAGGGCCTTCATGAAGGCGGAAGACTTTTCGGTTGCTGCGGTAGCCATCGGGGGAATCCTCTTCGAGAACGGGAAAGGGCGCGAGCATACGCCCTCCGCGCCGCCCCGGTGTCGCGCGCGGGCCGCATCGACCTGTGCTAGGCGTCGTCGATGGCCGCCCCGTCACTCGACGTTGACTTTGTTAATGAGAATCATTAGCATTTGAGATCGATCCGGTTCACCGGGTCTCGCCAGCATCTCCAGGAGGATCTCGTCCGACACGAGGGCCGTGGACGCCAGCCGAAACGTCCCCCGCCAACGTTCGAAGGACAGATCCATGCGCCCCATCCAGAGCCGCAAGCACGCGGCCGCCCGTCAACCGCGCCACCACTCGACCGTCCTGCTCGCCGCCACCGCGCTCGCGCTTCCGGGGTTGGTGCTGGCCCAGTCGGCCGCCGTGCCGGCCGCTTCCGCCTCGCAGCCCCGCGGCGAGACCACGCTGCCCACGGTCAAGGTGCAGGCGGCGGCGCCGGAGAACGACTACAAGGCCGACGTCGTCTCGTCGCCCAAGTTCACGCAGCCCATCGTCGACACGCCGCAGACGATCACCGTCATCAGGAAGGAGTTGCTGCAGCAGCAGGCCGCCACCTCGCTGTCGGAGGCGCTGCGCAACACGCCGGGCGTGACGATGCAACTGGGCGAGAACGGCAGCACGCAGACGGGCGACTCGATCAACCTGCGCGGCTTCGACACTTCGCAGAGCATCTTCGTCGACGGCATCCGCGACCTCGGCGCCGTGTCGCGCGACGTGTTCGACATCGACCAGGTCGAAGTGGTGAAAGGCCCGTCGGGCTCGGACATCGGACGCGGCGCGTCGTCGGCCTACATCAACCTCGTGTCGAAGACGGCGCAGGCCGACGGCGGGTTCGCCACCGGCAGCCTCGTCGCCGGCACGGCCGACCGCAAGCGCCTGGTCGCGGACTTCAACACGCCGCTGGCGTCCGTGCCGGGCAGCGCCGTGCGCCTGAACGTGATGGCGCAGGACGACGGGACGCCGGGCCGCGACGAGGTGCGCCAGAAGCGCTGGGGCCTCGCGCCCACGGCCACGTTCGGCCTCGGCTCGAGCACGCGCGAGACGATCAGCCTGCTGCACATCCAGCAGGACAACCGGCCCGACGGCGGCGTGTCCACCTTCGGCCTGGACGGCTACGTCTTCGCCGCGGCCACCGCGACGGCGCCGGCGCAGCAGCCCGGCCCGGCCGTCGACCCGGGCAAGTTCTACGGCCTGCGCAGCGACTTCGACCACGTCAAGGTGGACATGTTCACCTCGATGCTCGAGACGGACCTCGCCAAGGGCGTCGTGCTGCGCAACACGACGCGCATCGGCCGCACGGTGCAGGACGTGGTGGTCACGGGCGTCAACGCCGTGACCGCGACGGCGGCCGACCCGTCGGACTACACGGTGGCGCGCTCGCGCCAGGGCCGCCACCAGGACAACGAGATCCTGGCGCACCAGGCCAACCTGTCGACGCAGTTCGAGACCTTCGGCCTGGGCAGCGCGCTGTCCAGCGGCTTCGAGCTGAGCTGGGAGCGCCAGAGGACGGCGACACCCGTCACGGTGGCCGGCAGCGCGAGCCTGTATGCGCCGAACCCGGACGACGCGATGGCGATGCCGTCGTACAAGGGCACGCAGACCATCGGCAGCACGCTGACCGTGTCGGCCTACGCGTTCGAGACGCTGGACGTCACGGACGCGCTGCTGCTCAATGCCGGCGCGCGCGTCGACCGGTTCCACACCGACACGAGCGGCGCGACGTACACGGCTGCCTCCGGCGCGACGCCCGCGGCGCTGGCCAACAACGCGCCGCTGGGCCTGACCGACACGTTGTGGAGCTGGAAGGTCGGCGCCGTCTTCAAGCCCGCGAAGACCGGCAGCGTGTACGTCACGTACTCGAATTCGCGCAACCCGCCAGGGGGCACGAACTTCGCGCTGTCCAGCCAGGCGAGCAGCGCGGCCCAGCCCGGCCTGAAGCCGCAGGAAGGCACGAACATCGAGTTCGGCACGAAGTGGGACCTGCTGGGCGGCGACCTGCTGGCGACGGCTGCCGTGTATCGCAGCGAGAACAGCAATGAACTCGTGTCCGACGGCGCCACGGTGCCGACCTACGCCCAGGTCGGCAAGCGCCGCGTGCAGGGCGTGGAGCTGGGGCTGGTGGGCAAGGTCGCGAAGGACCTGAGCGTGAGCCTCGGCTACTCGAACATGGACTCGACCATCGTGCGCGGCGCGCCGGCGCAGCAGGGCGGGGTGATCGTGTTCTCGCCGCGGAACACCTTCACGTCGTGGGTCACGGCCAGGCTGCCGCTGGGCGTCACGCTGGGCGGCGGCATGCGCTACGCGGACACGTCCGCGCGCAGCAGCAACACCGCGGCGCCGACCGCCAACCTGCTGAACGCGCCGGCGTACTGGGTGGGCGACGCGATGGCGTCGTACGAGCTTTCGCGCCACTGGCAGGTGCAGCTCAACGTCTACAACCTGTTCGACCGCAAGACCATGCAGTCGCTCAACAACGGCGGCTCGCGCTATACGCCGGGCGCGTCGCGCAACGCGCTGGTGTCGCTCGACGCGAAATTCTGACCAACGCCCTTCGACGAACCGGCTCATCACCATGCTGCTGCACGTGCCCGACGTCCTCCTGTCCGACCAGGTCGCCGACCTGCGGCGGCGCCTCGCCGACGCCGAGTGGGTCGACGGCCGCGCCACCGTCGGCGAGCAGGGCGCGCGGGTCAAGCGCAACCGCCAGCTCGACGAGTTCTCGCCCACCGGCCAGGAGCTCGGGCGCGTCGTGCTCAAGGCGTTGCTGGCCAACCCGCTGTACCTGTCCGCCGCGCTGCCGCTGCGCCACATGCCGCCCCTGTTCAACTGCTACGAGGGCGGCGAGCACTACGGCCTGCACGTGGACGGCGCGATCCGCTCGGTGCCCGGCACGACGTTGCAGATGCGCACCGACCTGTCGTGCACGCTGTTCCTGTCCGGCCCGCACGAGTACGACGGCGGCGAGCTGGAGATCGTCGACACCTACGGCACGCACGAAGTCAAGCTGCCGGCGGGCGACCTGGTGCTGTACCCGTCGAGCAGCCTGCATCGCGTGCACCCGGTCACGCGCGGCGCGCGCGTCGCGTCGTTCTTCTGGGTGCAGAGCCTGGTGCGCGACACGGCCCGGCGGCGTGCGCTGTTCGAGCTCGACCAGAACATCCAGGCGCTGCGCGCGCAGGTGGGCGACAACGAGGCCGTGCTCGGGTTGACCGGGCACTATCACAACCTCGTGCGGGCGTGGTCGGAGGTCTGACGCCGGTGTCGCGGCCGCCTTGCTCCATTGCCGCGGCTGCGGAGTGGATCCTGCGACTGCGCGCAGGATGACGGCATCGCTCCTCGACGCTGCACCGGAATGTCGAGCGCGAAGCGCCAGGCCGTCATCCCGCGCGGAGCCAAGCGCAGTCGCAGGACCACGCGCCTCGGGACGTCGCTCGGAATCGTCCCGCGCCGTTCAGTAGACATCCCGCCGGTAGCGCCCCTCGGCCTTCAGGGCCTGCAGGCGCTCATCGCCGACGATCTCGACCAGCGCCTCCTCGACCCCGCCGGCCATGCCGCGCAGGCTCCCGCAGACATAGACGGCTGCGCCGTCGTCCAGCCACTGGCGCACCAGCGCGAGCTGGGCGCGCAGGCGGTCCTGCACGTAGCAGCGCGGCGCCTGGTCGCGCGAGAACGCGAGGTCGACGCGATCCAGCGTGCCGTCGGCCTGCCAGGCTTGGATGTCGGCGCGGAAGTGGAAGTCGTGCGCCGCCTGGCGCTCGCCGAAGACGAGCCAGTTGCGCGGCCGCGTGGCCGGGCCGGCGCCCGCGCGTGACGCCCGCGCGCGCAGGTGCGCCCGCAGGCCCGCGATGCCGGTGCCGTTGCCCACCAGGATCAGCGGGCGCCGGGCGTTGTCGCCCAGGCGGAAATTGCGATGCGGCAACAGGTCGAGCACGACGTCGCCGCCGATCGGCGCGTCCGCCGTCAGCCAGCCCGAGGCCAGTCCCGGTTGCCCGTCGCCGCGGCGTTGCTGTCGCACCAGCAGGTGGGCGCGGCCGTCGGCGGGAATCGAGGCGATCGAGTACGGACGGGGCGCATCGGGCGCGTGCGGCACGCGGACCTGCAGCAGGTCGCCGGGCTCCCAGTGGGGCGCGGCGCCGGCGGGGGGCTCGAGCTCGAGGTGGAACACGGGGTTGCCCAGGCTGCCCGGGGTGACGTGCGTCCGCCGCGCGAGCCGCCAGGTCTCGCGCGCCGGTTCGTGCCAGGCCAGCGCGTCGCCGACGCTGCCCAGCCGCCCGAGCTCGTGCTTCCAACGTCCGAGCGCGCAAGCGTCCATCGCGTCGACATCGATGCGCTCGAACAGCGGCCGGGCACCGTGCTCGCGCAGCCAGTCGTCGAGACGACGGCCGAAGGCGCAGAAGTGCGCGAACTCGCGATCGCCGAGCGCGAGCAGGCCGTAGCGCAAGCCGGCCAGCGAGGGCGTGCCGGCGATGTCCATCACGCGGCGCACGAACGGCAGCGCGGCGTCGGGGGCGTCGCCTTCGCCACAGGTACTGGCGATGAACAGCACGGCCGACGCGGACGCAAGCTCGCCCGTCGTCAGCGTGCCGATGGCCGCCACGCGCAGCGGCATCGCGGCAGCGCGCAGCGCGTGCGCCGCCTGCCACGCGAGCCGTTCGGCGGCGCCGGTCTGGCTGGCGTGGACGATCAACAGGGGCTTGGCGTTCGTGCCGCCCGCGAGCGCCTTCGTTCGCACCGCCGCGTTCGCGGCCTTGCGCCGTTCGTTCCACACGACCGCCAGGCACAGCGCCGCGTACGACACGACCACGGCGGCGGCGCCCAGCAGGCGCGCGCCGTCGACGCCGAACGCGGTCATTGCAGCAGCGCGTCGAAGGCGGCGCTGCGCCGTTCGACGAAGCCCTCGCCATCGCGCACGAGGAATCGCGCGGCGAGGCCCAGGCGATCAGCGAGTGCGAGGCCGGCATCGGGCCCCAGCACGTTCAACGCGGTCGACCAGGCGTCGGCCCGCATGCAGTCCGCGTGGATCACGGTGACCGAGGCCAGCCCGTGGCGGATCGGCTGGCCGTCGCGCGGGTCGATGGTGTGGCTGTAGCGCACGCCCTCGTGCTCGAACCAGCGGCGGTAGTCGCCGGAGGTCGCCACCGACAGGCCGTGCAGCGCGAGCAGCGTGCGTTCGCCGGTTCCATCGCCGTCGGGCTGTTCGAGCTGCACCCACCAGGGTTGGCCGTCGGGCTTGACGCCCGTGCCCCGCAGCTCGCCGCCCACCTCCACCAGGTGGTCGGCGATGCCCTGCGCCTGCAGCCGGCGGGCCACGAGATCGACGCCGAAGCCCTTGGCGATCGCCGACAGGTCCAACGCCAGGCCGCCCGGCTGGCGCAACGCGCGGCGCGCGGGGTCGATGCCGATGCGGCGCCAGCCGGCGCTGCGGCACGCTTGCGCGAGCGTCGCCGCGTCCGGCACGCCGCGCCGCGGCGCGGGACCGAAGCCCCAGGCGTCGACCAGCGCGCCGGCGGTCGGATCGAACGCGCCGGCGCTGTGCGCGGCGATGTCGCGGGCGCAGGCGAGCACCTCATGGAAGTGATCGGAGAGCGCATGCCAGGTGCCGGGCGGCGCGGCGTTGAAGCGGCACAGGTCGGAGGACGCGTCCCAGGTGCTCATCTGGGCGACGACCTCGTCGAGCGCCGACTGGATCGCCTCGCCCACCGGGGCGCGCCACGGCGTCGAGGCGGCCACGAGCCGCACGCTCCAGGTCGTGCCCATCGTCCGGCCCGTGAACTCGTGGACGCGTCCGCCAAGCGCCGGTGGCGTCCTGCCGATGGCGGGGGGCACGAGCACGCGCGGCGCCAGGCTCACTTGGGCAGCACCTCGAAGGTGGCGCTGTAGGACTCGCGACGCGCGGGCGCCGCGCCCCCTTGCGCGCGGTCGCCGTGATTGATGCCCAGCCACCAGCGGCCGGCCTCGGGCCAGGCGACGCCGAACTCGCCGGCGGCGTCCGTCTTCAGGGCGAGTTCGCCCATCTTGTAGCGATAGCGGTTGCCGCCGCGGATCAACGTGACGTCGGCATTCGCGAAGGGCCTGCCATCGAGCAGGACGCGAAAGCGGCTCGCGTCGCCGACGCTCAGGTCGGTCGGGCTGGTCAGCGGCTGCAGCTCCAGGCCCTCGCCGGTGATCGCGGCGGGCGGCGGCCCGGGCGTCGCGTGGCTGACGAAGGTCTCGGCGCGCGCGAGCTGGCGCGTGACCTGCAGGTCCTGCGCGTCGGCCGGCACCGCGCTGGCGAGCGCCGCGAGGGCGCCGCGCCAGCGCCTGGCCTGCCCGCCGGCCTTCCACGAGGCCACGGTGGTGTCGGTCACGCCGGCGATGCGGTACGTGCCTTCCTGCGCGAGCTCGACGTCGAAGCTGATGCGCCGCTTCGCCTCGATGCGGCCATCGGGCTCGACGATGCGGCCGTCCGGTGCGACGACGCGCAGCGTCTCGAGCTGCAGCGGCAACGAGTCGAACTCGAACAGGTCGTCCGAGATCGCCGCATCGATGCTGACCACCGGCGCCGGACCGTCGACGAGCGTGGCGGACGGCAGCAGCCACGGGCGATGGGCCTGCGCGGACAGGCACAGCAGCGCGCCGCCGGCGAGCAGGGCGAGGCGAGGGCAGGGGTGTCGCATGCGGGCGCTCCTCACGGCTTGGCGTCGATCGCGACGGCGGCCAGCTCGCCCTGGCCCTGCACCTTGGCCGACTGGAGCTTGTTCAGCGGCCACTCGAACGGCACGCGCAGCACCTCGCGGCCGCCGTTCTCGCGCGCCGCCTCGACCACCACCTCGTACCGGCCCGGCGGCAGCGCCGCGACCGCCTTGGCGTCCAGCAGGTTGATCGCGTGCTCCCCCGCGGTGCGCGTGGCGCCCGTGATGCCGTCGACGGCGGGCGCGTCGTGGCCGCTCTTGCGCCACCACGAGCGCATGTCCTTGAGCCACCTGGCGCCGCCGTCGTTGCGCTTGTTGACGTCGTACCAGAGCGCGACGTTGCCCGCGAAGGACTGGTCGGACGCCTTCTCGATCCAGGCCACGACATACGGCTTGTGGTATTCGGCGATGTCCAGCCGCGGAAGCTGGATCCTGAGGGTGGCCTCGGCGGACAGGGCGGGGACGGCCGCGACGGCGGTCGAGAGGGCGAGCGAGGTGCGGATCAGCATCGGGGTTCCGGCGGCAGGGGATCGGGTCAGTGGATGAACAGCAGCGCGAGCAGCACCGGCAGCACGACGCCCAGGCCCACCAGCGGCCAGGTGCCGGGCCGGTTGGCCGCGTGCATCTTGAGGATCAGGAGGCCGGTGACGGCGAAGACCAGGCACGCGACGGCGAAGGCGTCGATGAACCAGCGCCACGCCGTGCCCGCGTTGCGGCCTTTGTGCAGGTCGTTGACGTACGAGATCCAGCCGCGGTCGGTGTCTTCCAGCTCGGCCTGGCCGCCGGCGCCGGTCTACTCGCGCATCTCCGCCCGCATGCGCGAGTCCGGCAAGGCCGTCGTGCGCGTGTTCATCGGTGAAGACGGCCTGCCGCGCACCGTGCAACTGGCCACCTCCACGGGCTTTGCGCGCCTGGACGA
>DATCRO010000816.1:0-3200 GCA_036569025.1 Burkholderiaceae bacterium | reverse complement strand
GGCCAAAGCGATCGGCCGGGACGAAGCGCCCGGCGGCAGCCTTCCCTGCCGCAGCAGTCAGGAAAGGAGCCGCCAGTCCGGCTGATCGCGCAGAAAAAAGCCCGGCACGCGGCCGGGCCCCAAGCTCCATCGATCGATGTCATTGCACGCGCGCCGCGTCAACGGCGTCGTGCCGGCATGTTTCCGTCGGTGAAAGTGGCGCGATGCAGGATGGTGTCAACGCTTTATCTTTGCTCCATGTCAGCCATGCCATGCAATGCGGCGCGAGTTAAGAACCTTTGCTGGATACCGTGCAAGGCCTGCTTTCGCTGACGATCCTGTCAGCAAACCCGGCGAGGCGAAACCGCCAATTGGCGGACGACGACCCGGCGCGGCGTCGGCGATGCGCGACCCGCCGCGGTACCGGCTCATCCATGGCGGGGACATGGGCTCGCCGATCCGATCGAACGCTTCACGGCCGCGCGAAATCACCTGACCGAAATGTCATCTTGTGGCGTGGGGGCCTCGCCACATCAGGGTTTGCGCGCCGGCACGGGCCTTCTCCGACAGGAAAAATCCGCATCCCCATGGACGCGCGCCTGAATCATGAGTTCAGCGGCGCGCGGTACCGAATCGAAACTTTCCGGAGGAATCCATGCATCAACGAACGAAGGTGGGCCAGGGCGTCGCATTGGCGCTGGCCACGCTGGTGGCGGCGTCCGCCCACGCGCAGGACGTCAGCGACATCCAGCGCGTCGAGATCACCGGCTCGGCCATCAAGCGAATCAACGTCGAGGGCTCGCTGCCGATCCAGACGATCTCCCAGGACGACATCAAGAAGTCGGGCGTCACCACCACCGCCGACCTCATCCAGAACCTGCCGGCGATGCAGGGCTTCACCGCCGAGTCGCAGTCGGTCAACGGCGGCGGCGGCGGCGCGACCACGGCCTCGATCCACGACCTGGGTGCGGCCTACACGCTGGTGCTGCTGAACGGCCACCGCCTGGCCTCGTACACCACCGGCTCCGAAGTCAACCTCGACCAGATCCCGCTCAGCGCGGTCGACCACGTCGACGTGCTCACCGACGGCGCCTCCGCGCTGTACGGCGCCGACGCGATCGCCGGCGTCGTCAACATCATCACCAAGCGCGACAGCACCGAAGGCGACTTCGACGTGTCGTTCGACCGTCCGCTCAAGGCCGGCGGCCAGAGCGCGTCGGCGTCGATCTCCAAGGGCTTCGGCGACCTCGCCAAGGACCGCTACAACATCTTCCTGGCCGCCAGCTTCGACCACCAGTCGGCGCTGCAGGCCTACCAGCGCCCGTTCTCGCGCACCGGCCTGCTGAGCTTCAACGACAGGCATGGCGCGCAAAGCGTCCCGCTGACCAGCGTCTACACGCCGGTGGCCAATGTCTATGCCGACACCACCAGCGCCGGCGCCACCTCGCCGGATGGCTCGCTGTTCTACAACCCGTCGCTGGCGGCCAACGGCAAGTGCGGCGGCACGCACTCGATCGACGCGGGTGATGGCTCCTGCGCCTATGACTACGCGTCGACGGTGGAGGACCTGCCGGCGTCGCGCAAGGCCAACCTCTTCGCGACCGGCCGCTTCAACGTGAGCGACAAGGTGTCGCTGTTCGCGGAAGCGCTGGTGGGCAGCAACCGCACCGACGCGCTGTACGCCGCGCCGGCGCAGTCCTTCTCGCTGAACCCCGCGCAGATCGCGCAGTACGTGACGCCGCAGCTGGCGGCCGGCACCACGTCGGCGAACGAGGTGGGCTACCTTCGCATGGTGGGCACCGGCGGCCGCAAGGACGGCTACGAGACCCGCACCCAGCACATCGTGCTCGGCGCCGACGTCACGCTCGGCAAGTGGGACACCACGTTCTCGTTCACGCACTCGCAGAACCACTGGTACGACATCGCCGAGGGCGGCTACTCGTCGGCCAACGCGATCAATGCGCTGATGGACAGCGGCGCGTTCGACCCGTTCTCCGGCGACGCGCAGGCCGACGTGCTCGCCCCGGCCGTGCTGCACCAGACGCTGGAGCAGAGCCGTTCGACGCTGGACGTCGCCTCGGCACACGGATCGACGACGCTCGCGGCGCTGGGCGGCGGCGACCTGAGCCTGGCCACCGGCCTGGACCTGACCCGCCAGAAGTACACCGATCGCCCGAGCGCGATCGAGATGGGCCCGAACGCGCTGCAGCCGAACTACACCGACACGCTGTTCGGCGGCAGCTCCGGCACGCTGCCGTTCGACTCGGCGCGCAACGCCTGGGGCGTCTTCGCCGAGATGGACGCGCCCGTCACCAAGCAGTTCGAGGTCGACGCGTCCGCGCGCTTCGACTCGTACAGCGCGGTGCACAACAAGGACGGCTTCGACGCGAACGGCGACCCCAGCGGGGCCGAGACGCAGGGCAGGAAGAGCTCGGCGACCACCTTCAAGCTGAGCGGCAACTTCCGTCCGACCGGCCAGTGGCTCATGCGCGGCTCGTTCGGAACGGGCTTCCGGATGCCCACCATCGGCGACGTGAGCAACCCGCTGGAATTCTTCGGCGTCACCGGCAACGAGACCTGCTCGGCCAACGTGCCGGACGACCTGGCGCAGGCCTGCCACAAGTCCAACGGGCAGTACGTGCCGTTCCAGTACAACGAGCAGTCCGGCGGCAACCCGTCCAGCGGCGCCGGCGGCCTCAAGCCCGAGCGTTCGCAGCAGTGGACCCTGGGCGCGCGCTTCGAGCCGTCGCCGGCGTTCTCGATGGGCGTCGACCTGTGGAACGTGCGCATCCACGACCAGATCAACACCATCACCGAGAACACCGCCTTCAAGGACATGGCGGCCTACAGCTACCTGTTCTCCGTGATCGACGATCCGGCCACGGGCGCGCCCACGCTGACCTTCCTGTCGCAGCCGATCAACACCGGCAGCGCGTTCTACCAGGGCCTGGACTTCGACGGCCAGAGCGTGGTCAACACGCCCGTGGGCCGGCTGACGACGCGCGGCCACGTGACGTGGATGCTGCGCGCCGACTACCAGCAGCCGGGCAACCCCGGCTACGTCAACGACATGAACAAGGTCGGCCAGGACGGGCAGGTGACGTTCCGCTACCAGGTCAACGCGTCGACGTCGCTGAAGCAGGGCCACTTCACGCACACGGTGGCGTTCAACTTCAAGCCCGGCTACAAGGACGACTACACCGACTACTGCTGGGACACGG
>DATCRO010000815.1:0-3821 GCA_036569025.1 Burkholderiaceae bacterium | reverse complement strand
CATCCAGCTGTGGACCAACACCGAGCTGGTGGAGCTGCAGGGCCAGCTGCCCTCGGGGCTGTCCAGCGTGAAGTGGCGCCAGGGCGGCAAGGACGGGCAGGTGCACGAGCGCGAGCTGCGCAACGTGTTCCTGTTCGTCGGTGCCGACCCCGAGACACGCTGGCTCGAAGGCTGCGGCATCGTCGTCGACAAGCACGGCTTCGTGCTGACCGGCGTGGAGGCGGCCACCGGCGCGGACGGCCACGTCAAGCCGGGACGCGTGCCCAACCCGTTCGAGACCAGCATCCGCGGCGCGTTCGCGGTGGGCGACGTGCGCGCCGGCTCCGTCAAGCGCGTGGGCGGCGCGATCGGCGACGGCGCCGCCGCGGTGGCGCTGATCCACCAGCACCTGGCGGCGCTGGATGCGAAGACCCCATCGGAGCAAGCCTGATGACGCGCGACCATACTGGCGTGAAACGCGGTGTCAGGTCCTGCCTTTTGCGCGGCAAGGCGTCGGGGTCAGGTCTTGAATGTTGCGCGTCGAGACAGCGGAGAGATGGTGTCAGGTCTTGAAAGTTGCGCGACAAGACAGCGCCGGACTTCACGCGTCATGGCGCGCAACTTTCAAGACCTGACACCATCCAGCCATCGCTTCGTGCGCAACATTCAAGACCTGACCCCACCCGAAACGCTCGAACGCGCAAAAGGCAGGACCTGGCACCGTCCTCTCGATCAGCACAGGACGACCGTCATGGCCAAGCACCCTTCCACGTTCCGCATCGGCGGCGACATCGAGATCCAGCGCCTCGGCTTCGGCGCCATGCGCATCACCGGCAAGGGCATCTGGGGCCCGCCGCCGGACCGCGCCGGCGCGCTCGCGACGCTGCGCCGCGTGCCCGAACTGGGCATCGACTTCATCGACACCGCCAACTCGTACGGGCCGCACGTGTCCGAGGAACTGATCCGCGAGGCCCTCTACCCGTACACCGAGGTCGTCATCGCGACCAAGGGCGGCCTGGAACGCAGCGGGCCGGACGTGTGGACGCAGAACGGCAATCCGAGCCACCTCGTCAGCGAGGCGCACGCCAGCCGCGAGCGACTGGGCGTCGACCGGATCCCGCTGTGGCAGCTGCACCGCATCGATGCCAAGGTGCCGCGCGACGAACAGTTCGACGCGGTGCGCCTGCTGCTGGACGACGGCGTCATCGAGCATGCGGGGCTGAGCGAGGTCTCGGTCGAGCAGATCGAGGCCGCCTCCAGGGTGTTCCCGGTGGCCACCGTGCAGAACCGCTACAACTTCGCCGACCGCGGCAGCGAGGACGTGCTCGAGTACTGCGAGGCCCACGGCATCGGCTTCATCCCGTGGTACCCGCTGGCCGCGGGCGAGCTGACGCGCGAGGGCACGGCGGCGCTCGACGCCGTCGCCAAGGCGCATGGCGCGACGCCCAGCCAGGTGGCGGTCGCATGGCTGCTGCGGCGCAGCCCGGTCATCATTCCCATTCCCGGCACGTCGAAGGTCGCGCACCTGGAGGAGAACGTGAAGGCGCGCGACATCGAGCTGACAGCCGAGGAGTTCGACCGGCTCGATCGCGTCGGCCGCAAGCCCGGCCACGGCTGAGCGCCGGCGCGCGCCTGTCGGGCTCGTCACCTGACATGGGCTCGATCCGCGCCGGGCGCGGATGCGCGTGCCCCGCACGAACGTGGACGAGTGCACGCCGACGACGCCCGCCGCGGGTTCGCGGCAGTTCAGCGCGGCGCCGGAGCGCCGATAAGCCGGTCCATGAACCCCCTGCATGCGACCGCGCGGCGGCGCCCCGGCCGACGGCTCGTCGCGCTCGCCCTGTCCTGGCTCCTCCTGGCCGCCGCCTGCCTCGCGGCCGGCGCCGCGCACGCGGTCGAGCCGGTCAACGTGCGGGTGCACTTCCACCGAGACAAGGCCGATTACGCCGGCTGGGGCCTGCACGTGTGGGGCGCGGGCCTGGTGCTGCCGCACAGCGTCAGCTGGGACCGGCCGCTGGAGGCCGCGGGCGTCGACAAGTACGGCGTGTACTTCGATGTCGGCGTCGAGCCGACGGTGCAGACCTTCAACCTGATCGTCCACCACGGCGAGACCAAGAGCACGCCGCGCGACCTGGCGGTCGACATCGCCAGCCAGGGCCACGAGGTCTGGGTGCGCGAGGGATCCGACAGCGTGTTCACGTCGCCGCCGCCGGTCGACGCGCCCTACGGCCCGGGCGTCGACGCCGAACGCCAGCAACGCGAGTCGCTGCAGTGGATCGCGGGCGGCGCGGTCGGCGCCGTGGCGCTGCTCGTCCTGGGCTGGCGCTTCGTCAGCCGCCGCATGAGCAGCACGCGCGAGCAGCTGGCCGCCAACATGCAGCTGCTGCTGCAGGCACGCAACGACCTGCGCGCGCAGGGCGAGCGGCTGCAGGGCCTGGTGACCGACGAACTCACCTGCCTGCCCACGCGCGGCGGGCTGCAGCAGGCGCTCGAGCAGGCGCTGGCGCGCGCATCGCGCGGCGACCAGGCGGTGGGCGTGATGTTCATCGACCTCGACGGGTTCAAGCAGGTCAACGACAGCGGCGGCCACGACGCGGGCGACGAGGTGCTGCGCACGGTCGCGCGCCGCCTGCGGGCGACCGTGCGCGAGTGCGACTTCGTGGCGCGCGTCGGCGGCGACGAGTTCGTCGTGCTGCTGGAGGCCGTGGCCTCGCCGATGCGCGCGTTCCTCGTCGGCCGCAAGCTCGTGCGCGCGATCGGCGAGGACATCCCCTTCGCCGGCCAGGCCTGGCGCGTGGGCGCGAGCGTGGGCATCGCGCTGTCGCCCGGCGACGGCGCCGATGCGGCCGCGCTGCTGAAGTCGGCCGACACCGCGATGTACGAGACCAAGCGCGCCGGCAAGGGCGCGTGCCGCTTCGTGCAGCCGGCGCGCCAGGCGGAGATCGAGCGCCAGCTCGCGCTGGAACAGGCGCTGCGGCGCTCGCTGGCCGGCGACGAGCTGCGCCTCGCGCTGGAGCCGGTCGTCGAACTCGCGACGGGGCGCGTCGCGGGCCACCAGGCGGCCATCGGCTGGCAGGTGGGTGCGCATGCCGTCGACGTCCAGGCCGTGGTCGACGGCGCCGACGACGCCGCGCTCGCGCAGCAGGTCGACCACTGGCTGCTCACGCGCGCCTGCCGCGCGGCCGTGCTCGAGCGCGCGGCCGACGGCGCGCCGGGGTTCGTGTCCGTGTCGCTCGGCGCCGCGGCCGCGGAGCTGCAGGACCTGCCCGCGCTGGTGCGCGACGTGCTGGCCGAGGAAGGCCTGCCGCCGCAGCGCCTGCTGCTGAAGTTCCCCGGCCACCGCTTGGCCGACCCGCAGCGCTCGCTCGATGTCCTGCTGCGCCTGCGCGGCCAGGGCGTGCGCATCGGCTTTTCCGGCATCACCGAGCTGGACATCGGCCTGCAGCGGCTCGTCCTCGCGCCGGTCGACCAGCTCGAGCTCGACGTGCGCTCCGGCAGCGCGAGCCAGCGCGGCACGCCCTACGTGCGCGCCCTGGCGGCCGTGGGCGCGCAATGCGGTTACTCGATGGCGGCGACGGGCATCGCGACGGCCGCCCAGCGCCGCTGGGTCGAGGCCGCGGGCTGCACGTTCGGGGTGGGGCCGGCGTGCAGCGAGCGGGTGGAGACGCAGACGGCGTGAGCCGGGAAGCGTGGCGTATCGGGACGCGTTGCCGGAAGGGGCCTGGCAACTCCTCGAACCGCGCGGTCCGCGGACCCCTTCTGCGCATCACCCCCGCGGGCTGAACGTGCGCGGAAAAAACACCGGCGTGTCGCGATCCTTCAGCCGGTAGCCCATCGGCGGG
>DATCRO010000814.1:0-5699 GCA_036569025.1 Burkholderiaceae bacterium | reverse complement strand
CCTTGCTGCAGCGCTTTCACGGGCTGCTGCTGCAGTTCCAGGCCGCGGCCAACCTCCTTCCCGACCGCCCCGCCGATTCCAAGAAGGTCATCATCAGCGCCATCGACGGGGTGGCCGAAGCGATCACCGAGGGCCGGGACACCGTGCAAGGCCTGCGCGCCCCGCCGCAGGGCGCGGGCGATCTCGCGGACGCCTTGCGGGCGCTCGCTGGCGACCTGGCCAGCGAATGCGGCAGGCGGCCGGCGGCCCCAGCTTCGACTGCGCCCACGCGACAGGCCGCGTCACGAAGATGATCTGCGCGTCGCCCGACCTGTCGGCGCGCGACCGCACGCTGGCCGAGCATTACCGCGCGCTGCTGGCCCAGCCCGGCACGGATGCGGCCGACCTGCAGCGCGAGGAGGCGCGCTGGCTGCGCGACGTGCGCGACACCTGCCCCGACGAGGCCTGCATCGCGCAGGCTTACGACGTGTGGAACACGCTGCTGCTCGCGCGCAGCCGCCGCACCGCCAGCCCGGCGGCCGAGGGCGAGACCCGGCCGTTCCCGGTCGATCCGGCGCTGATGGACGACGCGCGCGGCCTGCGCGGCAAGGCCTGCGCGCCGGGCGAGGACGTGCCGCGCGACCTCGGCTACCTGCCCGTGCCCGGATCGCTGCCGGTGGTGGGCGACGGGAGCGTGGTGCTCGCGCGCCAGCGCATCGGCGCCGAGTTCGCCGTGCTGCTGGATACCCGGCGGGGTTGCCGGATGGTGGATGTCGTGGCGCTGCCGCCGCGCCTGCAGGCGGGGCCCCTGCTGCAGTGCGTCGTGCCGTCGACCGACGGCTCGGCCGCGCCCTTGTCCTACGGCATCGGCCTGCGCCCGCGCGGGCAGAAGGCGCTGCTCGCGTACTGGGAGGTCGACATCGACAACGGCGTGCTGCGGCGCCAGCCGCTGGGCGTGCTGGGCTGGGGCGAGACGATCCGCTGCCGCCAGCCGGAGTTCGGCGACTGAGCCGCGCGCGGGCGTGAAAAAGGCGCCTCGCGGGCGCCTGGTCGGGTGGCCGCGCGGCGGCCGGTCAGTGCAGCAGGCCGGGGTACGCGGCCTTCTCGCGCACGGGATCCATGCTCTGGATGGCGCTCTCGGCGCAGCGGCGGCCGATCTCGAGGCAGTACTGCGGGTCGTTGGCCACCAGCGAGTGGTGCGTCGGCACGAATTCCCAGCGGTCGTCGGGGGCGATCACGCAGATCTCGGGACGCCAGCCCGCGGCGCCGGTGGCCGGTTGGGCGGAGACCAGGATGGCGTAGTCGCGGTAGGCGTATCGACGGTTCATGTCCGGTGGGCGGTCTGGGGCGGGAACGCCCAGTGTGGCGGCCGGCATGGATTCCGATCGGGCGAGAAACGTGCGTATTTCCGGCCAATCCCGGATTTCGGCGCGGCCGGGCCGCCGCTCGCCCCCCGCCGGCCGTCGCCGGTCGCAACGGCCGGGCGGGGCGCCGGCCCCGGCGCTACAACGGAGGCCCGCACCCCACCGGGAGGTTTCCCATGCGATTCCTCGTCCCTTCGCTCCTGCTGGCCTGCACGATGCACACCGCTTCCGCCGCCACCGCCGCGCAACCGGCCGACCTGTTCGACTTCTGGCTCGGCGACTGGAACGTCAGTTGGCACAACGCCGACGGCACGACCGGCAAGGCGCGCAACCACGTGTCGCGCATCCTCGACGGCAACGTCATCGAGGAACGCTTCGAACAGGACGCCGCCGACCCGGCGCCGCTGCTCAAGGGCCGCTCGCTGAGCGTGCGCGACCCGGCCGGGTTGTGGCACCAGGCCTGGGCCGACAACCAGGGCGGCTTCTTCGCGCTCACCGGCAGCGCCGATGGCGACAAGCGACTGTTCTCGACGGCCCTGGCCGTGGTCGGCGGCGAGGTCACCGGCAAGCGCATGGTCTTCCACCACATCACCGCCGATGCATTCACCTGGGACTGGGAAGGCACCGCCGACGGCGGCAAGACCTGGAAGCTGCTCTGGCGACTCGATTACCGGCGGTGAGTCGGCGCACGATGGGGTAAAAACGCGTTCCCCAACGAGGAGCGCAGCGATGAGCAGGATCAGGGTCGGCATCGGAGGCTGGACGTACGAGCCGTGGCGCGACAACTTCTACCCCGCCAGGCTGCCCGCCGCGCGCGAGTTGCAGCACGCGAGCCGGCAGGTCACGGCCATCGAGGTCAACGGCACCTACTACAGCACGATGACGGCCAAGGCCTTCGAGCGCTGGTTCGCCGAGACGCCCGACGAGTTCATGTTCTCGCTCAAGGCCAACCGCTTCGCGACGAACCGCCGCGTGCTGGCCGAGGCGGGGGAGTCGATCGAGCGCTTCATCGGCAGCGGCCTCTCGCGGCTCGAGCACAAGCTGGGCCCGATCCTGTGGCAGTTCGCGCCGACCAAGAAGTTCGACCCGGCCGACTTCGAGGCCTTCCTGAAGCTGCTGCCGGCTGACGTGCAGGGCCGCGCGCTGCGCCACGTGCTGGACGTGCGCCACGACAGCTTCATGGCGCCGGAGTTCCTCGCGCTGGCGCGCCAGTACCGCTGCGCGGTGGTGTTCACCGACTCGCCCGACTACCCGTCGTTCGCGAACCTGACCACCGACTTCGTCTACCTGCGCCTGATGAACGCGAAGTCCGACGAACCGACCGGCTACCCGCCCGCGGTCCTGGCGTCGTTCGCGGCCTGCGCGCGCGCGTGGGCCGGTGGCGGCGAGCCGAGCGGGTTGCCGCTGGTGCAGGGCGACGCGGGCGCGCCGCCCGCGGCGTCGCGCGACGTCTTCATGTTCATGATCAACGGTGCCAAGGAGCGCGCCCCGGCCGCGGCCATGGGCGTGCTGGCCGAACTGCGGGCCTGATCAGGGCGCCTTGAGCTGCGCGCGCAGCTCGCCGCCGGGATGCTCGGCGGTGTGGACGTTGACATAGAGGTTGCCGGCCTTCCATGCGGCCATCTGCTCGGCATTGAGCCTGGCGCCCTGCGGCACGCTCCAGGTGCCCTGGTCGCCGCCGCTGAGCGTGATGATCGGCGGGCCGGCCTTGCCGGGCGCGCCGACATGGATGTGCGCCATCTTGCCCTGGATCGTGGGCGTGGACACGCTGCCGCTCACGTTGCCGTCGGCGTCGATCGTGATGTCGCCGGTGCCCGTGGCCTTGCTGTCGTTGGGCGGGACCTCCTGGGCGCCGGTCAGTTGCAGGCTTTCGGCGATGGCGCCGGCCGCGCACAGGGCGCAGGCGGCGAGCACGGCGGCGCGGAGCACCGCGAGACGGAATGGGGCCATGGCGCTTCCTCAGGGCAGGTCAGGGGACGCCATGGTGACCCGCGATGCGCGGCGACACCAGCGCAGGGTCAAATCGACCGAGGCGCGCTACAGGCCCAGCTCGCTCAGGCCGGGATGGTCGTCGGGCCGGCGGCCGAGCGGCCAGTGGTACTTGCGGTCGACCTCGGCGATGGGAAGATCGTTGATGCTGGCGAAGCGCCGCATCATGTAGCCCTGGTCGTCGAACTCCCAGTTCTCGTTGCCGTAGGAGCGGAACCAGTGGCCCGAATCGTCGTGCCACTCGTAGGCGAAGCGCACCGCGATGCGGTTGCCGTCATGCGCCCACAGCTCCTTGATCAGCCGGTAGTCGAGCTCGCGCGCCCACTTGCGCTCCAGGAACTCGCGCACCTGCTGGCGGCCGACGGGGAACTCCGCGCGGTTGCGCCAGCGCGTGTCCTCGGTGTAGACCATCGCGACCCGCGCCGGGTCGCGCGAGTTCCAAGCGTCCTCGGCCATGCGCACCTTCCGGGCGGCGGACTCGCGTGTGAAGGGCGGCAGCGGGGGCTTGGGATCCATGGGGTCTCCGGTGGAAAGGGTCGATGTAGACAGGATCGTCTACCTGCGGCGCAGTCTATGCCGTGTAGACAGGTCTGTCTACAATGGGCCCATGACCGCATCGACCACCGCCGCGCCGCCGCGCGAACGCATCCTGCGCACCGCGCACGACCTGTTCTACCGCGACGGCATCCGCGCCACCGGCATCGATCGCGTGATCGCGGAGTCGGGCGTGGCCAAGGTCACCTTCTACCGGCAGTTCCCGAGCAAGGACGACCTGATCCTGGCGTTCCTGGACTTCCGCCACGAGCGCTGGATGGCCTGGTTCGTCGACGCGCTCGCGCGTCACGGCGGCGGCGTGTCCGCCATCGCGCCCGCGTTGGCCGAATGGTTCCGCGGCGGCGACTACCGCGGCTGCGCCTTCCTCAACAGCGTGGGCGAGCTGGCGCCCGCGCTGCCGGCGGTGCTGGCTCACGCGCGTCGCCACAAGCAGGACATGACCGCCGCCGTCGCGCGCCTGATGCGTCCCGCGCCCGGGCGCGCGCGCGTCGCGCGGGCGCTCGCGCTCGCGATCGACGGCGCCATCGTGCAGGCGCAGTACCTCGCCTCGCCCGAGCCGGCCGTGGAGGCGCTCGCCTGCGTGACGAAGGCGCTGTCGAAAGATCTGGCCTGATCGCCTGGCGGCGGACGTAACATCCGGCGCTTCGATCCGATCCACGGAACCCTCCCATGAACAAGACTCCGCTGGCGCTGATGCTCGCCTGCCTGCTGTCCGGCCGCGCGATCGCCGCGCCGTCGACGCACGAGCAGCTCACGACGCTCGCCCAGGACATCGTGCGCATCGGCGCGCAGCGCAATCCGGTGCAGGCCACTTATCTGGGCATCGCCGGCATGGACGACCAGCTCGTGAACCCGACCGAGGCGACGCGCGCGGCCGCCATCGCGCAGCTGAACGCGTGGGGCCGCCAGCTCGATGCGATCCGCAAGACGGCGGGCTCGTCGATCTCGCTGGTGGACGCCGACGACGCGAAGCTGCTGCGCGCCCAGCTCGACGAGTACCTGGACGGCCTGCTGGTGCGCCAGACCGACCGCAAGGACTACGCCGGCCCCGCGCTGACGCTCGTCGACGTGATCTACACGCAGTTCCTGCACTTGCCGATCCCCGGCCGCGACGACGCCACCGCGGCCGACGTGCCCAGGGCCTGGGCCGACATCATCGCCCGCCTGGAGAAGGGCTCCGCCTTCATCGAGGCCGGCCAGAAGCTGGTGACGCACCCGGGCAAGCTGTACGGCGTGGCGGGCAGCAAGCAGATCGACGGCGCGCCCGATTTCCTCAACGGCGCGCTCACCGACGCGGCCAGGGAGCAGCTCGCGAACGACCCCGCGTCGCTCAAGCGCTTCGTGGCGGCGCGCGACGCGGTGCTCGCGACCTTGACGAAGACGAATGCCACCATCAAGGCGCACGTCGACACCTGGCCCGAGAACTTCGCGATGGGCCGCGCGGCCTACGACCGGATGCTGCAGCGCGAGCAGCTGCTGCCGTACACGGGCAAGGACATCGAGGGCATGGCGCGCGACGAGCTGGCGCACGGCTGGGCCGAGGAGGCCTGGGTCAAGGCCGAGGCGGCGCATCGCAAGGTGGCGCTCGGCGCCGAGAGCGGCGGCGGCATGGCGCCCAGCGGGCCGGCGCTCATCGACTACTACCGCGACCGCATCGCCGAGCTGCGCAAGTTCGTCGAGGAGCACGACGTCGTCACGCTGCCGGCCTGGCTGGGCTCGCTGGACGTCGTCGAGACGCCCAAGTTCCAGCAGCCGGTGTCGCCGGGCGCGTCGATGGAGTCGCCGCGCCTGTTCTCGAAGTCGGGCAACGGC
>DATCRO010000813.1:0-5581 GCA_036569025.1 Burkholderiaceae bacterium | reverse complement strand
CGATGGGCTTCCGGCCGATCGCGCGCCACCGCTCGCGCGAGGTCACGCTGTTTCGCCAGGGCGCGATGAACGTGGTCGTCAACGCCAGCGAGAAGGCGCCGGTCGACGACGAGGGTGTGCTCGACGAGGCGCCGCGCATCGCCGCGATCGCGCTGCGCGTGCGCGACGCCGCTGCAGCCTACCGCCACGTGCTGGACCTCGGCGCCTGGGCGGTGCCCATGCACGTCGAGGTGATGGAGCTCAACATCCCGGCCATCCACGGCGTGGGCGGCTCGCGCATCTACTTCGTCGATCGGCACAAGGAGTTCTCGATCTACGACGTCGACTTCACGGCGATCCCCACGGTCGATCCCCACCCGCCGGCGATCGCGGGGCTGCACTGGTTCGGCATCGTGCAATACATCGGCAACGACCGCATGCAGGACTGGACGGCGTTCTATTCGATGCTGTTCGGCTTTGCCGTGCTGCCGGACGACCAGCGCTTCGGCGTGATGCCCAAGGGCCGCGTGCTGGTGGGCCCGGGCGGCCCGGCGAGCCGCTTCTACGTGCAGCTGATCGAGCCCGAGCCGGGCATCGTCGACGCCGAGGGCCGCGAATGGATCGCGCGCATCGGCCTGGGCACGCCCGACCCGCGCGCCTGCGCAGCGCTGCTGCGCGAGCGCGGCGTGCAGTTCACCGAGACGCCGCACGTGCAGGCGGACGACCGCGGCGCCGTGACGCGCACGCAGCTGGGCAGCGTCGTGTTCGAACTCGTGCGTGACGGAGAACCTTCATGACAAGACACACCGGCCGCATCGACGACTTCGGCATGGACAGCATCTCGCTGGCCGGCCCGCTGCCGGCCAAGTTGCGGGCGATCCGCGAGGCCGGGTTCTCGCAGGTGATGCTGTCCGCGCGCGACCTCGTCGGCCACGCCGAGGGCGTCCAGGCCGCGATCGCCGCGGTGCGCGACAGCGGCCTGCGCGTCACCGGCTTCCAGGTGCTGCGCGACTTCGAAGGGCTGTCCGGCCAGTTGCACGAGTATAAGGTCGACATCGCCAAGTCGATGCTGGAGCTGTGCGCGGCCGTCGGCGCCAAGGTGCTGCTGGTGTGCTCGTCGACCTCCGCGCACGCCAGCGCCGACCGCGACGCGATCGCGCGCGACCTGCGCAAGCTGGCGATGCTGGCGATCCCGCGCGGCATCCGTGTCGCCTACGAGGCGCTGTCGTGGGGCCGCAGCATCGAGGAGTTCCCCGATGCGTGGGACGTGGTGATGCGTGCCGACATGCCCAACCTCGGCCTGGGCCTGGATTCGTTCCACATGTTCGCGACCAAGACCTCGCTGGACGAGCTGCAGTGGCTCGACCCCGAGCGCATCTTCCTCGTGCAGCTGGCCGACTTCATGTGGCAGGAGATCCGCTCGGTCGAGGAGCGCATCGCCACCGCCCGCCACTTCCGCGTGTTTCCCGGCGAGGGCGCGCATTCCGACCAGGTGGCCGAGCTCGTCTCGCGCCTGCACGCGCAGGGCTACCGCGGCGACTACAGCTTCGAGGTCTTCAACGACGACTACCAGCAGATCCCGCTGCCCGACGTCGCGCGCCGCGCGCGCAAGGCCGCCGACTGGCTGGGCGAGGGCATCCTGCGCCGATCGGTGCCGCTGCCCGGCGCGATGCGGCTGCAGGTGGTGGGCTGAGTCCGGCGCGGGCCGAGGCCGGCGCGGGGAGCGACGCAGGCCCTGTAACCAGGTGAATACGGCCGTCGGTATGTGCGGTCCGTCACGGGAAACGTGGCCCCGGCGCATCGAAGCACCCTTTGGTGGGATGCCTTCCTGCCCGAAGAGGAGCACATTGATCCCGTGGAATTCCGCCCGGAAGGAGGCCGCCCATGACCGAACTGCTGCTGATGTTGCTGGTGCTCTTCGCACTGGCCGCGCGCACGTTCCAGGTCCGGCACCGGACCGCCGGCTGGGAATGCCTCTGGCGCTTCCGCTCCGGTCCCTGCACGGTGGAGCTGCGCCGCCACGCCGGCCTGGCCCGGCTCGGCGGCGATTCCTGCGAATACCCGCAGCCGCGCGAGTTCCGCGTGATGGCGCTGCGCATCGGCGGCATCCCGCTGTGGTCGCAGCAGGCCATCATCAGCCTGCCCACCGACGCCGACTCGCGCATCGGCGAGGTCCCGGCCAGCGAGTTCGACCACCTGTTCGACCGCCATTTCCGCATGTCCTGGCCGCGCCAGGCCAAGGCGATGCGCCGGCTGGCCGCTCGCGCGCATTGACGCGTCACGCGCGCCCGCCGGGCGCCGGGCTTGCCGTGAGGAGCACGCCATGCGCACGGTGCTCGACCCCCATCTCGTCGATCCCTCGGGCCGCGAGCCCGGGCTGTGGATCGCCGTGCGCGACCAGCGCCGGGCGCTGCTGTTCGACCTCGGCGAGCTGGGCGCACTGTCGCCGCGCACGCTGCTGCGCAGCACGCACGCGGTCGTCACGCACCCGCACATGGACCACTTCGCCGGCTTCGACCACTGGCTGGCCACCGCGCTGGGCCGCATGCCCGGCATGACGGTGTGGGGCGGGCCGGGCTTCGTCGACAAGGTGGACCACAAGCTGCGCGCCTACACGTGGAACGTGGTCCATCGCTACGCCGTCCCGCTCGTCATCGAGGCGCGCTCGCTGGAGGCCGACGGCAGCCGGTGCGGCGCCCGCTTCGACAGCCGCGAGGCGTTCGCGCGCCGCGACCTGCCCGCCGAACCGGCGCGCGGCGACGTCCTGCTCGAGGAGCCGCTGCTGCGCCTGCGCGCCCGCATCGTCGACCACGAGATGCCCGTGCTGGCCTG
Source organism: Burkholderiaceae bacterium (assembly GCA_036569025.1). GTDB lineage: Bacteria > Pseudomonadota > Gammaproteobacteria > Burkholderiales > Burkholderiaceae_C > Scleromatobacter. The sequence goes on along the minus strand of DATCRO010000813.1, from coordinate 2,770 downwards.
TGCCGTCGAGGAGACGGCCCAGGTGCGCGTGGCGGCGGACCGCATCGCCGCGATGGGCCTGGCCACCGGCGCCTGGCTGCAGGCGCTCAAGGCCGCCGTGCTGGCCGGCGCGCCGGACGACGACACGCTCGACGTGCGCTGGCGCGACGCCGCGGGCGACCATGAGCGCCGCTTCCGGCTCGCCGAACTGCGCCCGCTGCTGCTGGACACGACGCCCGGCCGGCGCATCGGCTATGTCACCGACCTGCGCTTCACCGAGGCCAACCTCGCCCAGCTCGATGCGCTGCTGGCGGGCGTCGACCTGCTGTACATCGAGTGCGTGTTCGCCGACGAGGATCGCGAGCTCGCCCGTCGGCGCAACCACCTGACCGCGCGCCAGGCCGGCAGCATCGCGCGGCGCCTCGGCGCACGGCAGCTGCAACCGTTCCACTTCTCGCCGCGCTACGAAGGCGCCGAGGACCGCCTGCGCGCCCAGGCCGTCGGCGCCTGGCAGGGTGTCACCGAGCCGGACGAACCCTATTGACTACAAGCGAATGTAGTTACAACACAAAGCCAGGGTAAGCCCGAGCTTGGTTGTGTAGTTTTACTTCATTAGGATGCCGCGACAACGAGGTCGCCGCCCATCGTGGCGCGGCGCCGCGTGGCGTGAGGCAACCATGAACAAGACCCTGGAGACGGCGTTCCGCGGCTTGCGCGGCATCGCGCTCGTGATGCTCGCCGCGAGCATCCTGGCGGCCTGCGGCGGCGGCGCCGACACCGCGAGCCCCGCCCGCGACGACACGCTGGAGGCCGCCAACGCGGCCACGGCGCAGACGGTGCTGCACGCGGTGCCGCCGTCGACGATCGCCGCCACCGCGGCCGGCTCCGGCCGCAGGAAGGTGGCCGACGTCGTCGCCACCAGCCTGCGCGTCCACTACCACCGCCTGAACTCCGACTACAGCGGCTGGCAGATCCACACCTGGAACGCGGCCCAGAGCCCGGCCTGGAACGGCGGCTGGGACGCCAGCGGCACCGACGACTTCGGCGTCTACTACGACGTGCCCCTGGCCGCCTCGTCCGGCACCGTCGGCTACCTGTTCCACGACGGCGACACCAAGGACGACAACGGCGCCGACCAGTCCTACGTGCTGGTGAACGGCGCCAACGAGATCTGGCGCGTCGAGGGCGACCTCACGACCTACGCGAGCAACCCGCTGACCTCGCCCGCGCCCGACATCTCGACGCTGCGCGTCCACTACATCCGCTTCGCCAGCGACTACGCGAACTGGGGCCTGCACCTGTGGGGCGGCAGCGGCCTGGACACCTCGCGCATGGGCACGATCAGCTATGGCGACTGGAACAACCCGACGCCATTCAGCGCGATGCCCGGCTACGCGCCCGGCGGCGGCGAGATCGTGTTCGACATCCCGGTGCTGAACCCGCGCAGCAATCCGGGCACGACGTCGATCGAGTTCCTGATCCACGGCATGCCGCCCAACATCAACGACAAGGACGGCCGTCCCAACAACATCCATGTCGACTTCGGCAGCCTGGCCATCGCGGACCAGGTCGGCCAGGTCTGGCTCGTCGAGCAGGACGCGACGGTCTACACGGCCCAGCCCGACCTGCGCTCGGTCTCGACGACCGACGCGCGCGCCGTCTGGCTGAACGGCTCGCTCGTGAAGTGGCCCCGCGTGGCCGCGGACGGTCCGGTCAAGCTGTACTGGTCGGCCACGGCCGCGATCGTCGCCGCCAAGGACCAGCCCGTCGCCGGCGCCGACGGCTCGATCACGCTCGACCCCTACACCGGCGCCGTGCCCGCGGCGGCCGCGACGCGCTTCAAGTATGTCGGCAACGGCGGCGTGTTCCAGGTGCGCGCCACGGATGCGCCGCTGTTGAAGAAGCTGCTCACCAACCAGGTGGTGCTGGTGCAGGAGGATGCGACCGGCGCGATCCAGAACGCCACCACCGCGCAACTGGCCGGCGCGCTGGACGACCTGTACGCGCCCGCCGCCTCGACCGCTCCGCTGGGCGCGACGGTCGACCACGGGCGCACCACGTTCCGCCTGTGGGCGCCGACCGCGCGCAACGTGTCGCTGTACGCCTACCTCGGCGCGACGGCCGGCGCCAGGCTCGCGCTGCCGATGGCCTTCGACGCCAGCACCGGCATCTGGAGCCTGACCGTCCCCGGCGAGTGGGACGGCCTGTATTACATGTACGGCGTGCAGGTGTTCGTGCGCGGCACGGGCGTGGTGCGCAACATCGTCACCGACCCGTACTCGCTGAGCCTGTCGGCCAACAGCCTGCGCAGCCAGGTCACCGACCTGTCGTCGCCGCGCCTGAAGCCGCCGGGCTGGGACTTCTCCCGCCCGCCGCAGACCGTCGCCGGATCGACCGACATGTCGATCTACGAGCTGCACGTGCGCGACTTCTCCGACAACGACCCCACCGTGCCCGCCGCGCACCGCGGCAAGTTCATGGCCTTCACCGACGTGAACTCGAACGGCATGCGCCACCTGCGCGCGCTCGCGCAGGCGGGGCTGACCGACGTGCACCTGATGCCCAGCTTCGACATCTCGAGCATCCCGGAGATCGGCTGCACGACGCCGAGCCCGGGCGGCGCGCCGGACTCGACCTCGCAGCAGGCCACCGTCGCTGCCACGGCCTCGACCGACTGCTACAACTGGGGCTACGACCCGTTCCACTTCACCGCGCCGGAAGGCAGCTACGCCACGTCGGTGGCCGACGGCTCGACGCGCGTGGTCGAGTTCCGCCGCATGGTGCAGTCGCT
>DATCRO010000812.1:0-2350 GCA_036569025.1 Burkholderiaceae bacterium | reverse complement strand
GGCGATTGCTGCTACATTACTGACCAACGAGTCATTAACGACATGCCCCCGTTTTCCCCCGATCCCTGCCCGTTCCGACGCCGCCGCAAGGACGCCCGCCCGGCCGAATTGCTCGAGGCCGCGCTGGCGCTGTTCGTCGAGAAGGGGTTCGCGGCCACCCGCAGCGAGGAGGTCGCCCGCGCGGCCGGGGTGTCCAAGGGCACGCTGTACCTTTACTTCCCCAGCAAGGAAGAACTGCTCAAGGCGGTGATCCAGCACTTCATGGGCACCGAGATCGAGACGGGCATCCAGGAAGCCGCCGCGGCCGACGGGCCTGTGGCCGAGGCGATGGAGACGCTGCTGGTCAACTGGTGGACGCGCATCTACGAAGGCCCGGCGTCGGGCGTCTTCAAGCTGATGATCACCGAGGTGCGCAACTTCCCCGAGATCGGCGAGTTCTGGGTCGAGCGCGTCGTCGTGCCCGGCCACGCGATCGTCTCGGGCCTGATCCGGCGCGGCATCGAGCGCGGCGAATTCGAGGTGGACGACGTCGATTCGGCCGTCCACTCCATCCTGATGCCGCTGATCCTGGAGTGCGTGCACAAGCACTCCTTCATGGCGTGCGGCATCGGCAAGGAGATCGAGATCGACCCCATCGCCTTCATGCACGCGCACCTGAAGCTCGTCTTCAGGGGCATGGCGGCGCGCCGGCCCGCGCCCACCCCGGGCGACGGCCGCAAGGCCGGCCAGCCCGCGTAGAATTTGAGGGTTTGCCCGCAAGGCCCCCTTTCGCTCCGAGGAAGAAACATGAACATCGAACAAGCCCGCTTCAACATGATCGAACAGCAGATCCGCCCGTGGGACGTGCTGGACAAGGGCGTGCTGGGGCTGCTGGCCATCGTGCGCCGCGAGGATTTCGTGCCGGCCGCCTACAAGGCACTCGCCTTCGTCGACACCGAAGTGCCGCTGCCCGAGGGCGAGTCGATGCTGGCCCCGCGCGTCGAGGCCCGCATGCTGCAGGACCTGCAGGTGCAGCGGCACGAGCGCGTCCTGGAGATCGGCGCCGGCTCGGGCTTCATGGCCGCCCTGCTGGGCCACCGCGCGCAGAGCGTGATCTCGCTGGAGGTCAAGCCCGCGCTGGCCAGGCTGGCCACGGAGAACCTGCGCCGCAGCGGCGCGTCCAACGTCACCGTGGTGCAGGCCGACGGCTCGCACGGCTACGCCGCGGAAGGCCCGTTCGACGCGATCATGCTGTCCGGCTCGGTCTCCAAGGTGCCCGAAGAACTGCTCAAGCAACTCAAGCCGGGCGGTCGCCTGGTGGCGATCGAGGGCGACGAGCCCGTGATGGCGGCGGTGCGCTACACGGCCAATGCCGACGGCACGTTCACCCGCACCAGCCTGTTCGACCTCGACGCCCCGCGCCTGGTCGGCTTCCCGGAGCCCGCGCGGTTCCATTTCTGATCCCGCGACCCGCGAAAGAGACAGCGCGTGCCGGAAGGCCAGCGGGCCTGCCGGGGGAACGCTGCGCCTGAGTCGATCGAACGCGGCTGGTCCGCAGTCTGTCGGCTGAAAACGTCGTCAGGGGGTGCGTCGGCTGCAGGTCGTCGCATCGAACGTGCATCTCGGCCCGCAAGGCCGTACAAACCTGTCCCAACGCCAAACGGCCAGAACAACCAAGGATCCCGCATGTCGATTACGCGTCCCGGTCTTGCCTCGATGTCGCCGGCCCTCCAGCCGATCGTCGGCGCCCTCCTCCTGGCCTTCGGCGCCGCCGGTGCCCAGGCCCAGAGCCTGACCGAGGTCGTGCAGGCGGCGCGCAGCGTCGACGCCACGTACCTGGGCGCACGCGCCAGCGCCGACGCGGCGCACTACCGCTACGAGCAGGCGCGCGCGGCGCACCTGCCGACGGCCACCCTGCAGGTGCAGGCGGGACGCCAGACCAGCACGCAGCCGACGGTCATCGGCGTGGCCGATCCCAACGATCCCACCAAGGTGGCCGAGGTGACCGCCACCGAGAAGACCTCCAGCAACAGCGCGGGCGCCACGCTCAACGCGCAGCAGACGATCTACAACCGCCAGAACGACCTGCAGATCGACCAGGCGAAGAAGAACGAGGAGCTCGCGCAGTCGCAGCTCGCGCAGGCGGAACAGGACCTGATCGTTCGCGTGTCGCAGGCCTACTTCGACGTGCTGGCCGCCAGCGACGCGCTGCACTCGGTCGAAGGCAACAGCAAGGCGATCGGCGAGCAGCTCGCGTCGGCCAGGCGCAACTTCGAGGTCGGCAACGCCACCATCACCGACACGCGCGAGGCCGAGGCCCGCGCCGACCTGGCGCACTCGCAGCAGATCGCGGCGGAGAACGATCTCGTCG
>DATCRO010000811.1:0-14246 GCA_036569025.1 Burkholderiaceae bacterium | reverse complement strand
TACCAGCGCAACGCGGCCGCCACGGCGGTGCGCCCGTTGAAAGGCGTGATCGGCGTGACCAATGCCATCACCATCAAGCCGCGTGCGGTCGCGTCGGACATCGGCACCCGCATCGGGGCCGCCTTGTCCCGTCATGCCTGGCGCGAGGCGAACGCCATCCAGGTCGGCGTCAAGGGATCGACCGTGACGCTGCGCGGCAGGATCGATTCGCTGGCCGAGCGCAATGCCGCGGAAGGTGCGGCCTGGTCGGCCCCGGGCGTGACGACCGTCGTCAGCGAACTGACGATCGGCTGAGCGACAGGACCCCGGGCGCAGTGGCGCAATGTCGTGTGACCCGGGCTTCGTCGTCGGCCAGCAGTTCAATCACCCGGCAGACGATCTGCGCTCCAGCGCCAGTCTCGCACCTCGGGCAGGTCCTCGCCGTGCGCCTCGATCCATCGGCGATGCTGCGCGAGCGCGGCACGGAAGCGGCGCTTGACCGCGAGTCTCCGCTCGTTCTGGACCGGCAGCCGGTCCAGCGCGTCGATGGCCAGGTGGTAGCGATCCATCTCGTTGAGCACCGTCATGTCGAACGGCGTCGTGATGGTGCCTTCCTCCTTGTAGCCGCGGACGTGGATGTTGGCGTGGTTCGTCCGCCGGTAGGTGAGCCGGTGGATGAGCCACGGGTAGGCGTGGAAGGCGAAGATGACGGGCTTGTCGGCGGTGAACAGTTCGTCGAAGCGACGGGCGTCCAGCCCGTGCGGATGCTCCTCCCGCGGCATCAGGCGGCAGAGGTCGACGACGTTGATGACGCGCACCCGCAGCTCGGGCACGTGCTCGCGCAGGAGCTGCACCGCCGCCATCGTCTCGAGCGTGGGGACGTCGCCGCTGCACGCGAAGACGACGTCCGGCCCGCAGGCCTCGGTCTCGTTGCCGGCCCATTCCCAGATGCCGATGCCGTCCTCGCAGTGCGCGGCGGCCTCGTCCATGGTCAGCCACTGCGCAGACGGATGCTTGCCCGCGACCACGACGTTGACGTAGTGCCGGCTGCGCAGGCAATGGTCCATGACCGAAAGCAGGCAGTTGGCGTCGGGCGGCAGGTAGACGCGCACGACCTGCGGCTTCTTGTTCATGACGTGGTCGATGAAGCCGGGGTCCTGGTGGGTGAAGCCGTTGTGGTCCTGGCGCCAGACGTGCGACGACAAGAGGATGTTGAGCGAGGCGATCGGGCGCCGCCACGGCAGCCCGGCCGTGACCTTGAGCCACTTGGCGTGCTGGTTGAACATCGAGTCGACGATGTGCACGAAGGCCTCGTAGCAATTGAACAGGCCGTGCCGGCCCGTCAGCAGGTAGCCTTCCAGCCAGCCCTCGCACTGGTGCTCGGACAAGACCTCCATCACGCGGCCACTGGTCGCGAGGTGCTCGTCGCCGTCGACGGTGGGCAGCGCCCACTGGCGATCGGTCTTCTCCAGCACGGCGCCCAGGCCGTTGGAGATCGTCTCGTCGGGGCCGAAGACGCGGAAGTTGCGATTGGCCTCGTTGAGCACGCAGGTGTCGCGCACGAAGGGGCCCAGCACGCGGGTGTCGCCCTTGGCGTGGATGCCGCGTTGGGGAACGTCGACCGCGTAGCTGCGGAAGTCGGGCAGGTGAAGCGGCTTCAGGAGCGCGCCGCCGTTCGCGTGCGGGTTCGAGCCCATGCGCCGGCTGGCCGTGGGCGACAGCGCGGCGATGTCCTGGCGAAGGCGCCCATCGTCGTCGAACAGTTCGTGCGGCCGGTAGCTCCGCAGCCACTCGTCCAGCAGCCGCAGGTGCTCCGGGTTGCCGCGCGGGTCGGCGATCGGCACCTGGTGCGCGTGAAACGTGCCCTCCACGCGCTGCCCGTCGACGACGCGCGGGCCCGTCCAGCCCTTGGGCGACACCAGCACGACCATTGGCCAACGCGCCTGCGGTGGCGCGGAGCCCCGGCGTGCCGCCTCCTGGATCGCTCGGATGGCGCGGATGCAGTCGTCGAGCGCCGCGGCCATCGCGTCGTGCATGCGCGCAGGTTCGTGCCCCTCGACGAAGCGCGGCTCCCAGCCGCCGCCGTGCAGCAGCGCGACCAGTTCCTCGCGCGGGATGCGCGCCAGCACGGTCGGGTTCGCGATCTTGTAGCCGTTCAGGTGCAGGATCGGCAGCACCGCGCCGTCGTGCGCGGGATCGAGGAAGCGGGTCGACTGCCACGCCGTGGCGAGCGGCCCCGTCTCCGCCTCGCCGTCGCCGACGACGCAGGCCACGACCAGCGAGGGGTTGTCGAACACCGCGCCGAACGCATGCGACAGCGAGTAGCCGAGCTCGCCGCCTTCGTGGATCGAGCCCGGCGTCTCCGGCGAGGCGTGGCTCGGGATGCCGCCCGGGAAGGAGAACTGGCGGAACAGACGGCGCATGCCCGCCTCGTCCTGCGACACGTCAGGATAGACCTCGCTGTAGCTGCCCTCCAGCCACGTGTTGGCGACCACGGACGGCCCGCCGTGGCCCGGGCCGCTCACGTAGATCATGTCCAGGTCGTGCGTGGCGATCGCGCGGTTCAGGTGCGCGTAGATGAAGTTCTGGCCCGGCGTCGTCCCCCAATGGCCCAGGCGCATGCGCTTGATGTCGTCGGGCTCCAGGGCGCGCTTGAGCAGCGGGTTGTCGAACAGATAGATCTGGCCGACCGACAGGTAGTTGGCGGCGCGCCACCAGGCGTCGATGCGGTCGCGCAGCTCGGCGGCGAGCGGGGTGGGCGGGGGCATGGCGGCTCCTTGTCTGGTCGCGTGGGGACCGCGCCGTTCGAACACGAGACGCGGACTCGCCATCTTGGCCGTTGTCGCCGCCACTTGTCGAAGCGGGGTTGCGCCGGGATTGAGGCAGCGCAACAGAACGTCTTCAGGGTCCGGTGCCGAGCAGCGCCAACGCGTCGCTGGCGATCACCTGCTCCTCGTCGGTGGGGATCACGAACACCGGAACTCGGCTGCCGGCGGCTTCCATACGTCGCGCATGGCGCCCGTTCGACGCGGCATCGAGCGCGATGCCCAGCCATCCCAGTCGCTCGACGATGGCAGCCCGCATGCGCGCGTCGTGCTCCCCGATGCCCGCGGTGAACACCAGGGCGTCGACGCCTTGCAGCGATGACGCGAGACGGCCGACCTCGCCCGCGCAGCGCAGCGCGAACAGGGCTAAGGCCTCGGCGGCGTTCGCATCCGCGCAGGCCGCTGCCTCGACCTTGCGCAGGTCTCCACTCACGACCGAGACGCCGAGCAGGCCGCTGTGGTGATAGAGCATGTCCTCGACCGCATCGACGCTCCACCCGCGCTGCTTGAGCAGGTACAGCACGACGCCCGCGTCGAGCGCGCCGCAGCGTGTGCCCATGGGAACGCCGTCCAGCGTCGAGAAGCCCATGCTCGTGTCGACGCTGCGGCCGGCCCGCAGCGCGCACAGGCTGGCGCCGTTGCCAAGGTGCAGCGCGATCACCCGTCCCGCTGCGACATCCGGCTCGGTTGCGGCCAGCGTCCGTGCGATGTAGTCGTAGGACAGGCCATGGAATCCGTAGCGCAGCACGCCTTCGTCGTGGAGCCGCCGCGGCAGCGCGAAGCGGCGGGGCAGGGGATCCTGGCGCGCATGGAACGCCGTGTCGAACGACGCCGTCTGCGGCAGATCGGGCCGCAGGGCGTGGATAGCCCGCATCAGGCGGACGCTGTGCGGCTGGTGCAGCGGAGCCAGCGGCGTCAGCGCATCGATCTCCTCCAGCGTCGCGGGGTCGACCGCGACGGCCGCGGTGAATCGCCGGCCACCATGCACGACGCGATGCGCCACCACGGCGAGGTTGCCGAGCGCGTGATGGGATTCGAGCGCCTGCAGCAGCGCGTCCACCACCTCCTGCAGGGAATCGGTGACCGGCGCGGCCAGCGGCAGTGCTTCCCGTCGCCCTTGGCGCGACAGGACGAGCTCGAGGCGGGTCGCCTGCAGGTCGAGGGCGCCGCGCGCGATCTCGCGGGCACCGTTCGTCGAGAACAGGGCCAGCTTGAGCGACGACGACCCGGCGTTCAGGGCGAGCACGCATCGGTCGGGGGATTCGGCTCCGGCATCCATGGCGATGTCTGGGTTGTGCCGTCGAATATTAGACCCGTGCGAGTCGACTTCGTCGCTCGCCTGGCGACGTTGCGACGCGGCCTTGCGCTGCCGCAAGCGGCGGCGTGACCTGCATCCCGACAATCACGTCGACATGGATGACGCGACCCCTCCCGTCCGCGACGTCGTCTTCCGCGCGCGCGGCATCTCCAAGACCTATCGCACCGGCGAGGTGGAGGTGCAGGCGCTGCACGACGTCGACCTGGACGTCCTGCGCGGCGAGTTCGTCGTCCTCCTGGGCGCATCGGGCAGCGGCAAGTCCACCCTGCTCAACATCCTGGGCGGCCTCGACGTGCCGAGCGCGGGCGAACTGCACTTCCATGACCGCCAGCTGAGCGGTGCGTCGGACATGGTGCTCACGGCCTACCGGCGCGAGCACGTGGGCTTCGTCTTCCAGTTCTACAACCTGATCCCGAGCCTGACCGTGCGGGAGAATGTCGCGCTGGTCACCGACATCGTGGAGGACCCGATGCCGGTCGACGAGGCGATCGGGCTGGTCGGCCTGGCGCCGCGCCGCGACCACTTCCCGGCGCAGTTGTCGGGCGGCGAGCAGCAGCGGGTGGCGATCGCACGCGCGATCGTCAAGAAGCCGGACGTGCTGTTGTGCGACGAACCGACCGGCGCGCTCGACTACCAGACGGGCAAGCTGGTGCTGGAGGTCATCGCCCGGATCAACCAGGAACTGGGCACCACCGCGGTCGTCATCACGCACAACGCGGCGATCGCCGGGATGGCCGACCGGGTGGTGATCCTGGCCGACGGCCGCATCCAGCGCGTCGAGTCCAACGCGCACAAACGCACTCCCGCCGAGCTGAGCTGGTAGCCATGAAGTCGCTCGACCGCAAGCTGCTGCGCGACCTGCGCCTGATGTGGAGCCAGGCGCTCACCATCGCGCTCGTGGTCGCCAGCGGGATCGGCGGCTTCGTCACCAGCCTGTCGGCGGTCGACTCGCTCGCAGCCGCGCGCGACGATTTCTACGTCGCGGGCCATTTCGCGGACGTCTTCGCCAGCGTCAAGCGGGCTCCGGATTCGCTGGCCGATTCGCTGCGCGACGTGCCGGGCGTCGCCGACGTGCAGACCACCGTGCAGGCCATCGTGCGGGTCGAGATTCCCGGCCTGCCCGACCCCATCATCGGCCAGCTGATCGGCCTGGATGCGCGGCATCCACCGCGCATGAACCTGGTCAGCGTCAGCGCCGGGCAGACGCTCGCCGCGGCCGGGGCGCACGCCGACGGCAGCATTCCGGCGCTGGTGTCGGAAGGCTTCGCGCAGGCGCGGCACCTGAAGCCGGGCGACGCGCTGGACGTGCTGATGAACGGCAAGCGCCGGACGCTGCGCATGGTCGGGACGGCGCTGTCGCCGGAGTTCGTCTTCGCGGGCCTGTGGGGCATGCCCGACATGCGCGGCTACGGCATCTTCTGGATCGACCACGACACCCTGGCGGCGGCCTGCGACATGGACGGCGCGTTCAACCAGGTCGCGGTGAAGCTGGCGCCCGGCGCCTCCGGCCGCGCGGTCGCCGACGCGCTGTCCCGGCGGCTGTCCGGCTTCGGCGGCCGCGATGTCATCGTCCGCACCGACCAGGCGTCGAACCAGATGCTGGAGAGCGAGATCAAGGAACAGCGCGTCCTCGGCACGGTGCTGCCCGTGATCTTCCTCGGCGTGGCAGCCTTCCTTCTGAACGTGGTGGTCTCGCGGCTGGTGGGCACCCAGCGCGAGCAGATCGCCGCGCTCAAGGCGCTGGGCTACCCCAACGGGGCGATCGCGCTGCACTACCTGAAGCTGGTGCTCGTGATCGTGCTCGCGGGCCTGGCCCTGGGCCTCCTGTTGGGAGACCAACTGGGGGCGATGTTCACGGGGCTGTACGCCGAGTTCTTCCACTTCCCGCGATTCACGCATCGCATCGCGGCCTGGCTGCTGGCGACGAGCCTGGCCGTCACCGTGGCGACCGCAGTGCTGGGAACGCTGAACGCGATTCTTCGAACCGTCCGGCTTCCGCCGGCCGAGGCCATGCGCCCGCCGGCGCCGGGCCGCTATCGCAGGACCCTGCTGGAACGCCTGGGCATCCGGGCGATGGGTCCGTCGCTGCGCATGGTCGTGCGCAACATGGAGCGCCGTCCCCTGCGTACGCTGCTGGGCATCGGCGGCATCGCGGCGGCGGTGGCGATCACGATCATGGGCAACTTCCTGCGCGACGCGATCGACGTCGTCGTGGACACGCAGTTCACGCTGTCGCTGCGCGGCGACGTCTCGATGTGGACGTACGAGCCGGTCGACGATGCGGCGCGCCTCGGCCTGGCACGCTTGCCGGGTGTCAGGCAGGTCGAGTCCACGCGCTTCGTGCCGGTGCTGCTCGCGCACGGCCACCGGCGCGAACGCAGCCTGGTGCGCGGCTACGCGCCGCGGGCCGAGCTCTATCGGGTGATCGACATGGATCGGCGCCAGACCTTGCTCGAAGGGCGCGGCCTGCTGCTCACCGACCGCCTGGCCGACAAGCTCGGCGTGGCGGCGGGCGACACAGTGCTGGCCGAGGTCCTCACGGGCGAGCCTCGCACGCTGTCGCTGACGGTCGCGGGCACGGTGCGCGAGATGATGGGCCTGAACGCCTACCTCGATCGCGAGACCTTGAACCGCCTGCTGGGCGACGGGGACGTCAGCACCGGCTGGGTGCTGTCGGTCGAGCGCGGCCGGGAGGCGGCGCTGCTCGAGGCGTCCAAGGCCGTGCCCCAGGTGGCCGGTGCGTTCAGCAAGGCGACGATGCTGCGCAACATGCAGGAGATCAGCGCGCGCAACGTGCGGATCATGAGCACGATCCTCACGGCCTTCGCCGCCGTGATCTCGGTCGGCGTCGTCTACAACAACGCCCGCATCGCGCTCGCGGAGCGCGGCTGGGAACTGGCCAGCCTGCGCGTGCTGGGCTTCACGCGCGCCGAGGTGTCGGCGCTGCTGCTCGGCGAGATGGCGCTGTCCATCGCCATCGCGCTGCCGCTGGGCATGCTGCTGGGCTGGCTGCTGGTGCACGGCGTCAGCGAGGCGCTCAAGTCCGACCAGTTCTTCTTTCCCGTGGCGATCCAGGCGCGCACCTACGCGTGGGCAGCGCTGTGCGTCGTGATCGCGGGCGTGGGCAGCGCGCTGGTGGTGCGCCGCCGCGTGGATGGACTGGACCTGGTTGCCGTGCTGAAGACGAGGGAATGAGATGAAGAAGCGTTCGTGGATCGGCATCGGCGCCGCGGCGGTGGTGGCAATGGCCTTGATCGGGTGGGCCTTCGCGCCGCGGCCGGTGGAGGTCGAGGTCGCGGCGGCGGCCGAGGGCCGGTTCGAGGCCACCATCGACGAGGACGGCAAGACGCGGCTGCGCGACCGCTACCTGATCTCGGCGCCGCTGGCCGGCGTCGTGAGCCGGATCGCCCTGCGCGAGGGCGATGCCGTCCAGGCGGGGGCGTCCGTGGCGACGCTCACGCCGATGCTGTCGCCGATGCTCGACGAGCGGACGCTGCGTGCGCAGCAGGTGCGCGTCGACACGGCGCAGGCCAACGTGCAGCGTGCCGAGGCGCGCATCGAGGTCGCGCGCGTGGGGCTGGAGCAGGCGCGCAGCGAGATGACGCGCAGCGAGCAGCTGGCCGTGCAAGGTTTCGTCGCGACCACCAAGCTGGACAACGACCGCCTCGCGGTGGAGGCGGCGCAGAAGGAACTCGACGCCGCGGTCCAGGACCGCCACGTCGCGGTGCATGAGGTGGACGAGGCGCGCGCGGCCGTCGCGGCCGTCACGCGCCCGGGCCAGGCGCGCAGCTTCGTGCTCGAGGCGCCGGTGAGCGGACGCGTGCTGCGCGTCGCGCAGACCAGCGAGGCCAGCGTGCCGCTGGGCGCCGCGCTGATCGAGCTGGGCGACGTCTCGCGCATGGAGGTCGTCGCCGAACTGCTGACGACCGATGCCCTGCAGGCCCGGCCGGGCAGCTTCGTTCGCATCGAACGTTGGGGCGGCGAGGGGCCGCTGGAACGCCGCGTTCGCCTGGTCGAGCCGGAAGCGTTCACGAAGGTGTCGGCGCTCGGCGTGGAGGAGCAGCGCGTGCGCGTGCTCATCGACATCACGAGTCCGGCCGACCGCTGGCAGGCGCTCGGCGACGGCTATCGGGTGAGCGTGCGCATCGTCACGCAGGCGCAGGACAAGGCGTTGAAGGTGCCCGTGAGCGCGGTGTTCCCGCGGCCCGAGGGACCGGGCATGGCCGTGTTCGTGCTCGAGCGCGGGCGCGCCCGCATGCAGCCGGTGGACGTCGGTGCGCGCAATGGCACGGATGCCTGGGTCCGGCGCGGGCTGAAGGCCGGCGCGACGGTGATCGTGTACCCGCCGGCCAGCGTGCGCGACGGCGCGCGGGCCAGGGAACGCAAGGTCTGACGGGACGTCGGCCCTGCATCCACGTCATGACCAGCTTCGAGACGCCAGGCACCTGGACATCGCTGTCCGCCGCGGTCGGCATCGGCCTGCTGGTCGGACTCGAGCGCGAGCGTCGCAAGGCCGGCGGCCCGCGCCGCATCCAGGCGGGCATCCGCACCTTCACGCTCGTCGCGCTGCTGGGCGCTGCGTTGATGGTGGTGCGCGTCGACTGGATCGTGCCCGCGGCCATCCTCGCCCTGGCGGGCCTGCTGGCAACGGCGTACGCCTGCAGCACCGCGCCGGACGGCGGGATCACCACCGCGGCGGCACTGCTGCTGACGCTCGTGCTCGGCGCGCTGGCGATTCCCGAGCCGGAGATCGCCGTCTCGATCGGCGTCATCGCGACGATCGTGCTGGCCGCGCGTGCCCGCCTGCACGCGTTCGTCCGCCAGACGATCACCGACGACGAACTGCGCGACGGCCTGATCCTCGCGGCGGCCGCGCTGGTGGTGCTGCCCTTCATCCCGAACCGCTACCTCGGCGCGTTTCAGGCCTTCAACCCGCGGACGACCTGGACCATCGTCGTGCTGATCATGGGCATCGGCGTCGTGGGCCATGTCGCGCAGCGGCTGCTGGGCGCGGCCTGGGGCCTGGCCGCGGCCGGCTTCGCCTCGGGCTTCGTGTCGAGCCTGGCGACGGTAGGCGCGATGGGCGAGCGCGCGCGGCAAGCGCCCGGCATGCTGCGCGCGGCGGTGTCCGGCGCGTTGATGTCGTGCGTCGCCACGATCATCCAGCTGGCGGTGGTGGTCGGCGCGTCCAGTGTCGATGCGCTGCGGGCCATCGCCGGCCCGCTGCTGGGCGCCGGCGCGGCCGGCACCGTCGCGGCGATCGCCTGTTCCATCTGGGCGTTTCGAGATCCGGCGCCGGCGGAGATCCTGGCCGGCCGGGCGTTCAGCCTCGCCAAGGCGCTGGGCCTGGCCGCGACCGTCACGGCGCTGACCTGGATCTCGTTCCTGCTCCAGGATCGCTTCGGGCAGGCGGGCCTGACCGTCGGCGTCGCTCTCGCGGGCTTCGCCGACGCGCACGCGGCGGCGGCATCGGTCGCCTCGCTGGTCGCATCGGGCCGGCTGTCGGCCCAGGACGCCGTCGTGCCGATCCTGGCCGCGTCGAGCACCAATGCCGTGTCCAAGACCGTCATGTCGATCACCTCGGGCGGCGCGCGATTTGCCCTGCCCGTCGTCGGTGGCGTGGCGCTTCAGATGGCGACCGCGTGGGGCCTGGCGTTCATCCACGTGGGCGTTCGTTCACCCTGACAGGCCAGCCTGCGCGTCGAGAATCGATCCCGTCAGGCCGCGCGGGCATCCGGCGGCCATCACCTTGGAGGAAATGCCACCATGAAAGCTTCGACCCCTGATGCGGCCGTGCCCGCGAGGTACGGACGCGTCACGCAACTGCTGCACTGGCTGACGGCCGTGCTGGTGCTGGTGGCGTTCCTCTACGGCCCGGGCGGGCCGGAATCGCGTGTCTACGCGCCGTCCCGGGACTTCGACCGCCACCTGCACGAGACGCTCGGATCGTGCGTGCTGCTGCTGGTCCTCGTGCGCGTGGGCTGGCGGCTGTTCGACCGCCGTCCGGAGCCGGCGCCGGTGAGCCGCTGGATGGGCCTGGCCGCCAAGATCGTCCAGGGGCTGCTCTACGTGCTGCTGTTCGCCGTGCCCCTGTCCGCGATCCTGGGCGCCTGGCTCGAGGGACACCCGCTGGCCTATCTGGGTGGCCTGGAGGTCGCCGCTCCCTTCGCGGCGTCGCACGACCTGGGCGTCACGATCGCGACGATCCACACGTGGCTGGGCGATGCCATCCTGTGGGTCGCGGGCCTGCATGCCGTGGCGGCGCTGTATCACCAGTTCGTGCTCAAGGATGGCGTGCTTGCGTCCATGTTGCCTGCGTGGCTGCTGGCGCGGCCGGGTGGACGGTGAGCGCGATGCGCTGGAACAGCGCGCGATAGGCCGCCTCCGGCCCGAGCCCGGTGAGCGGGTCGGGTTCGGGCGCGAGCGCGTCGTCGAGCGCTTCCCAGTCGGCGGGCGTCAGCACCTGCAGGGCCAGCGGCATGATCTCGCGTTCCTCGAGCGCCATGTGCGCAAGGTAGAAGCCGGCGTAGCGCTGCATGGCCGTCTCGAATGCCGCGCGCCGCGGCTCGCCGACCACCTCCCAGGCGATCAGCGCATGCTCGAGCGACTGGACCCAGAACTCGCTGCGGGCGTGCTCGTCGTCCAGGCGGTCGAGCAGCTTCCGGATCCAGGACGCGCGCGCCCGCAACTTCGGGAACAACAGCTCGGACTCCTTGCGATGGTGCTGACGCTCGGGGAAGTCGGCCACGTAGAACACCATGTCGCGCAGCAAGGGAAAGTCGGGCGCGCGTTCGCCCTTTGTCACGGAGAGCAGCCGGGACAGCGCGTGCAGCACCGAGGCCATCGCGGAGTGCTCGTCGCGCAGGATCTTCAGCGTGGCGGTCATGGGGGCCTCGTCGTCGTTCCCGGATTTCGCTCGTCGGGCGCGTGCGCGAGCGGGGTCGGACCGCGCCTGCGGCGTCCGTCTCGCCAGGCGGGGTGTCTTGCGACGGTCGCTCCTGGGTCATCGGGATGCTTCGCAAGTTACCGCCGCGCGGATTGCCCGTGTTGATGGCACTCAACGAACTGCGGGAGACCCGGCGCGCCGGAACTCCTTCTTTCGGAAGGCGCGCCGCCCCGTTGTCCTGGATCAAGGCCCCGTCGGAGCGATCACCCTAACGTGCGGCGGCATGAACGATTCTTCGATCCGGATCGAGCCGGAACTGCATGCGGCCCTGCGCCGATCGGGCCTGAGGCTCCTCGAACTGCGCGGTCGCGCGCTGCTGCCCATCGTGCAGGGCGGGATGGGAGTCGGCGTGTCGGCACATCGCCTGGCGGGCACCGTCGCTGCATGCGGCGGCGTCGGCACGATCAGCGCCGTCGACCTGCGCCGCCTGCATCCCGACCTGATGGAGCGCACGCGCGGACGCGGCGTCGGTCCCGAGGTCAAAGCCGCGATAGCGGACGCCAACCTGGAGGCGCTGGCGCGCGAGATCGCCGCCGCGCGGCGGCTTTCCGCCGGCCGCGGGCTGCTGGCGGTCAACGTGATGCGCGCCGTCGGCCAGTACGCGGCCTATGTCCGCCGCGCGCTGGAGTGCGGCATCGATGCCGTGGTGGTCGGCGCGGGCCTGCCGTTGGACCTGCCGGAACTCGCGGCCGACCACCCCGGCGTCGCGCTCGTACCGATCCTTTCCGACGCACGCGGCGTGCAGCTGGTCCTGCGCAAGTGGGAACGCAAGCGGCGTGTGCCCGACGCCATCGTGCTGGAGCATCCGGCGCTGGCCGGCGGCCACCTGGGGGCGGCGACGATCGCGGACCTGCAGGACCCGCGCTTCGACTTCGAGCGCTGCGTGCCCGAGACGCTGGCCGTGCTGCGCGCCGCCGGCCTCGAGCGCACGCCCGTGATCGCCGCGGGCGGCATCCGCAGCGCGGCCGATGTGCACCGGCTGCAGGATCTCGGAGCGTCCGCGGTGCAACTGGGCACGCCGTTCGCAGTCACGCGCGAGGCCGACGCGCACGAGGCGTTCAAGCAGGTGCTGGCCGACGCGGGCGACGAGGACCTGGTCGAGTTCACCAGCGTCGCGGGCCTGCCGGCGCGCGCGGTGCTCACCCCGTGGCTGCGGACCTACCTGCGCGCGCTGCCGCGGCTGCAGGAGAACGCGCACGTCAAGCCGCGCTGCACCGAAGTGTTCGACTGCCTTGCGCAATGCGGCCTGCGCGACGGGAGGCCGGGCTGGGGCCAGTTCTGCATCGACCACCAGCTCGCCGCGGCGCTGCGTGGCGACGTCCGGCGCGGCCTGTTCTTCCGCGGCAAGGGCGCGCTTCCGTTCGGCCGCGAGATCCGCGGGGTGCGCGACCTGATGCGCCACCTGCTGCTGGGCGGCGATCCAGGCGCCATGGATGCACATCAAGACCCTGAGGCCGCCGCGCTTCCACGCCAGGTGCATCGAAGGTCGTGGTGATGCGGGCACGGCGCCCGTCGCGCCTTGCGCGGACGCAAGCTTCGAGGACGGCATCGGCTGCGCGAAACAGGCCGACGACCCCCGCGCCCGACAACGCGAGGATCCCCGAAGGCGCATGCGAGTCGTCGCCCCGGGGCCGCGCGGGACGGCGTCGGGGGCCTCGCCATCGTTCGCCCTGGTCCAGGTCTCAGTGAACCGGGCAGGCCCGTTCGGGCGCGGCGGTGCGCCCCGCCATCCGCTGGCGGACAGGTGCGGCCAGGCTTTCCGACGCATGGCCTCGCGTGTTGGCCGCAAGCTGCTCCAGGCCCTCCATGTCGAGGATCTCGACCTCCCGCCCATACACCCGGAGGTAGCCGGACATCGCCAGCGAAGTCATGGCCCGGCTGATGCTCTCGTGCGCCAGCCCGAGGTGCGCCGCGATGTCGCGCCGGCTCATGGCCAGCCGCAGGCGGCGGGGCGACATGCCGCGCCGGGCCATGGTCCCGGACAGTTGCAGCAGGAAGCGCGCGGTGCGCCGGTCCGCGCCCATGGCGCCCATCAGCCAGGCCATGTCGCGCATGCAGGCCCAGTGGGCGCCGAGCGATTCCATCAGGCACAGGTCGAACGCCGGGTTGGCGGCACGCAGCGCGCGCAGGTCGGCCAGCGGGACCGCGTAGACGATGGCGTCCTGCAAGGCCTCGACGGTGCCGAGGTGGCATCCCGAGGCCAGGCCGTCGAGCCCCAGCGCGTCCCCGGCGCCCGCGAAGGCGATCACCTGCTCGTAGCCGTCCTCCGCCGTGCGCGAGACCTTGAAGTCGCCCGCCTGGACGATGTAGAACGTGTGAGCCCGTGCGCCTTCGTGAAGCAGGATCGACTGGCGGCTGACGCGGCACGGAACCGGCGCTGCGACCGGGGCGGACCAATGCGAAAGCTCGCCCGGGCCGAGCCAGCGGTCGCAGGGGCCGTTGGCGATCGCGTGGGGAGCGGGCGGCGCCGCGGGGGCGGCGTACTCCGGTCCAGGGGCGGGCAGGAGGATGCGGGCGTGCGCTTCAAGCATGGGACAACCTCGGGTTTCGTCGTGCGTTGGACCAAAGCATCCCGCCGGCGCGGATCGTCCACCAGTCGGCGGGCGATGAAACGGCCGTTCCATGCGGCGCCATCGCGAGTGGGCGATGTCCGCCTCGCGTTCGGAATCGTCCTACCCCGGCGTGGGAGCGTGCATCGACGGCCGGGTGAGGTGTTCGTCCGTCCAGCCGATGGACTGGACGAAGGAGACGAAGCCCGGCGGCTCCAGGTCGAGGAGCGCTTCCAGGAGGCGCGCCTCGATCGGGCCGCGGGGCTTCAGCCAGAGGCCGTAGGCGGTGCAGAGCCGCTCGACGCGGGCACCGACGACCGCTGCATCGACGGCGGCAAGCGCCCTGCGCGCCGCGGGATCGCCGCGCGCGATCGTGGCCACGTAGACGAGCTCGAAGCCTTGCCGCGGGTGCGCCGCCTCCCGCGGGATCCTCAGATCCATTGCGCGCAATGGTCGCAGGGCGTGGGCGCGGGGCTCGTAGAGGAGCGCGCCGGCCTCCAGGACGGTCACCAACTGCAGCCGGCCGGCGGCGACGACGCGCTCGCTCCGGTCGTGGGAGGCCGCCCACAGCAGCCGCGGCAGCAGCAACGCCTCCTGCCTGTCGAGGACGGGGGACGCGGCGGGGCGGG
>DATCRO010000810.1:0-5612 GCA_036569025.1 Burkholderiaceae bacterium | reverse complement strand
GATCTCGGTGGCGCATCCGGCCGGGCTGTTCCTGCGCGTGATGACCGTCATCTTCGTGATCTCCGGCTTCCAGATGGAAGTCGCGTTCCCGATCGCCAGCCTGGTGCGCGCCGCCGCCATCGCGCTGGTGCTCGCCTTCCTCGAAGGCGCCGCCCGCTGGACGCGGCAAGCCCCGACGCCATGCTCCGTGCCCGCCTGAACGCCCTGTGGCTGTCCCTGGGGGCGTTCGGTGGCGAGCTCACGCTGCTGCTGGCGCTGCCTGCGATCGGCCGCCTGTACGGCGCGCCGGCAGTGGCCATCCTGAGCATCGCCACCGTCGGGGCCAACGTGGGCAAGCTGCTGGGCAGCCTCAAGGTCGACGCGGCCATCGCCAACGCCGACGACGCCCGCGTGGGCGCGACGCACGCGGCCGCGGTCGCCGCCATCGTGGCCACCTCGGCCGCCGCCTTGCTGCTGTTCTCGGCACTCGACGGCCTGTCCGTGCTGCCTGCCGCGGCCGCCGCCGCCGGCCCCGTGATCTGCGGCGCGTTCGCGGGCGGCGCGGTGCAGCAGGCGTCGGCGATGCGGCTGCTGCGCGAGAACCGGCTTGGCGCGTTCGCGCTGATGAAGGCCTTCACGTCGCTGATGCTGGTGGCCATCGTGTTCGGGCTGCGGCCCGGGTCGCTGATGACGGCCTACCTGCTGGCCAACGCGGCCACGGTGCTGGCCGCGGCGGCGTGGCACCTGCGTCGGCCCGCGCCGGGCGGTTCCGGACTGGCGACGGCCACGCGCCAGGAGCTGCGCCGAGCGCGCGGCTTCATCGTGCAGGGCGCGCCCGCCGCGGCGCTCGACGGCGCCAACATGTTCCTGCTGTCGGTCGTCACCGTCTGGATGGCCGGCGCCGCCGTCGCCGGCGAAGCCGCGCAGATGCAGCGCATCGCGCTCGGCCCGTCGCTGGCGGCCAGCCTGCTGCTGAGCCAGCACGTGTGGCGCCAGCGCTTCGCGCCCGACGACGTCGGCGCCTGGCGCCGCGACGCGGGCGTCGTCGCGCGTGGCGCCGCCACGGCCGCCGCCCTCAGCGCGGCCGTGCTGTGCGGCCTGCTGTGGACGCCGCCGGGACGCGCCCTGGTGCATTCGAAGCCGGGCGATGCGCTGGGCATCGTCGCGTGCCTCGCGCCGCTGCTGGCGCAGTACAGCGTGTCGGCATCCACGGTCTACTTCTTCAAGCGCGAGCGGCTGCACCTGTACGCGCGCCTGCAGGTCACGCTGCTCGCGTGCCTGGGCGCGGTGGCCGGCCTCTCGCTCGCGACGTCCGATCCGGCGTTGCGGGTCCTGTTGCTTCTGCCGCTGGCCGGGGCCATCCTGCTACTGACGGCGACGCTCGCGCGGCGCGCCGTCATTTCCTGAGAGACTCTACATACCATGTGCGGTATCGCTGGCATCGTGGGCCCGCAGGCCCTGGAGACCGACGTCGGATCGATGATCCGGGCGATCGTCCATCGCGGGCCGGACGGCGACTCGCTCGACTGCGGCCCCGGCTTCGCGTTCGGCCATGCGCGGCTGGCCATCATCGACCTGGTCACCGGCGCCCAGCCGATGCGCTCGACCTCGGGCCGCTGGCTGATCGTCTTCAACGGCGAGATCTACAACTACCGCGAGCTGCGCGCGCAGCTCGAGGCGCGCTACGCGTTCGCCACCCACTCCGACACCGAGGTCATCCTCGCGGCCGTCGAGGTGCACGGCGTCGAGCGCGGGCTGGCCATGATCGACGGCATGTTCGCCGTCGGCCTGTACGACATGGCCGAGCGCCGCGTGCACCTGGCGCGCGACCACTTCGGCATCAAGCCCCTGTACTGGGCCAACCGCGCGGACGGCGCGCTCGTGTTCGCGTCCGAGATGAAGGCGCTGCACGCCGCGGGCGTCCCCATGCCCGTGGACCGCACCGCCATCGCCGTGCAGCTGCTGTGCCGCTTCATCCCCGCGCCGTGGACGGGCCGCGTCGGCGTGCACAAGCTGCGCCCCGGCGAGCACCTGGTCTTCGATGGCGAGGGCCGGCGCCTGGGCGAGTCGCGCCGCATCGTGCCGCTGGCCGCGTCCACGCCGGTGGCCGCGGGCCGCGACCGCGTCGACCAGGTCGCCGCGCTGATGTCCGACGCCGTGCAGCGCCAGACCGTCTCGGACGTGCCGATCGGCATCCTGCTGTCGGGCGGCATCGACTCCGCGCTGGTGTGCCAGTCGGCGGCGCGCGCCAACCCCGGGCTGCACAGCTACTGCGTGGGGTATTCGGCCGACGACCGCGCCACGGAGTTCGCCGAGGCCGAGGAGACCGCGCGCCTGGTGGGCACCGAGCACCGCAACATCGTGGTCGAGCCCGAGGATTTCGCGGGCGCGGTGCGCCACTCCATCTGGCACCTCGAGGAACCCGTGGCCACCACGTCGCTGGTGACGTTCTCGCTGCTGTGCAAGGCCGTGGCGCGCGAGCGCAAGGTGGTGCTGACGGGCCAGGGCGCCGACGAGCCGTGGGCCGGCTACACGCGCCATCGCTTCGAGGCGCTGCGTGGCCGGTACGGTCCGGCGATGTCGCTGGCCGCGCCGCTGATCCGCCGCTGGGCCGGCGGCCGTGCGCGGCTGCGCGAGATCGTCGCCCACCTGGACGACGACCTGCTGCGCTGGGTCGCCTACCGCTCGCTGTTCCCGATCGAGCGCGTCGGCCAGGTGTTCGGCGACGAGATCCTGCGCGCCGCGCTCGAGCGCATCCGCGACGCGCTCGCCTGGGCCGACGGCCAGGCGCCCGAGGCGGCCGCCGATCCGTTCAACCGCCTGCTGGTGCGCGACGCGTTCACCGACCTCTCGGACAACCTGCTGCTGCTGTCGGACAAGCTGTCGATGTCGCACGGCCTGGAAGTGCGCGTGCCGCTGCTGGACGTGGCGTACGCGAGCCACGTGCTGAGACTGCCGCGCGATGCCAAGCGCACCGGCCCGACGTTCGCGCGCGGCAAGGCGCTGCACAAGGAGGTCGCGTCGCGCACGCTGCCGCCGCAGATTGTGCACCGGCCCAAGAAGGGCTTCGAGACGCCGCTGCAGCGCTGGCTGGCGGGCGACTTCGGCCGCGAGGTGCAGGATCGCATCCTGGGCCCGGGCTCCGGGCTCGCGTCCTGCTTCGACGTCAAGGCCCTGCTGGGCGAGCGTCCGGCCCTCGACAACGTCAGCCACGAACTCCAGCAGCAGCTGTTCTCGCTGTGGCTGACCGAAGAGTGGACCCACATCCTCAAGTGAAGACACCATGAGCACCGAATACCCCGTGATGGACATCTCCTGCGTCGCCTTCGCCGACCAGCGCGAGGCCGTGGAGCACCTGAAGTCCCTGATCCGCACCGGCGCCCATGGCTACACGGTGGCCATCAACGCCGAGAAGATCATGCGCTGCCGGCGCGACCTGCCGTTCCGCGAGCTGGTGTCCAACGCGCTCATCAAGGTGCCCGACGGCGCTGGTGCGGTGCTGGCGCTGCGCATCCTCGACGGCGTGCGCTCGGCCAAGATCGACTTCCCGCAGTCGACCTTCATCGCCGCCAACGAGCTCGGGGCCGGGTGCCGCCTGGGCATCATCGGCGCGTCCGAGGACAGCCATCGCGCCGCCGTCGAGGAGGTGCGCCGCCGCTACCCCGACGCGCAGATCGTGATGAACCGATCCGGCTTCACGCCCGAGGACCAGCTGCTGGCCGAACTCAAGGAAGTGCGTCCGCAGCTGTGCCTGCTGTCGATGGGCACGCCCAAGCAGGAGAACTTCGCGCAGCGCGCCGTGGCCGCGGGGGTGCCATGCATCTTCGTGGGCGCCGGCGGCGCGCTCGACATCCTCTCCGGCCACGCGGTGCGCGCGCCCAAGTGGATGGTCGACAACTACCTGGAGTGGCTGTACCGGCTCATCCAGAACCCGTCACGCTGGCGCCGCCAGCTGGTGCTGCCCGTGTTCGTCGGCCAGCTGATCCTGGAGCGCCTGCGCGCGGGGCGCCATCCGTCCCGCGCCGTCCGCTGACGCGGGGGCTCAGCTTCTCAGTGCCCGAAGTCGGGCGCGAGGTCCTGCGAGACGTAGACGATCAGGCCCAGCGTGGCCGTCAGCTGCGCGCCGCCGTCGCCCATGCAGCCGCCCTTGAACGGGATCTCGCGGATGCCCACGGGCGACATGTCCACCATCATCATGCCGCCGAAGTCGCCCGCCTTGCTGACGATGGGCAGGCCGGCGTAGATGTGGCCCCAGTCGTCGTCGATGCGCCCGTTGCGGTTGAAGTCGTGGCCGACATCCATGAAGACCAGGCGGCCGGCCGGCGTCACTTCCTGCGGCACCGCCAGGTACGAGAAGACCTGCATGGGCCCGCCTTTCTTCTGCGGCTCCGACGAGACGGCGCGCCACACGTCCTTGCCGACGGACTCGAAGGTGCCCGGCGTGAAGTGCAGGTCGGTCTTCTCCCAGCGCGAGAGCACGCAGCGCGGATCCCAGCCGTTCAGGCGCGAGATGATGCCGTTGAAGCGCTGGTACTTGATCTTGATGTCGCCGCGCGAGCGCGGGAACACGCGCTGCGACAGGAAGGCCACCGTCGACGGCGCCGCGACGCGCGCCATCGCGTGCTTGCCGCCGCCCGAGCGGGTGCACTCGCCGGCCTGCTCGCTGCTGCGCAGCAGCGCGCCCCAGCCGTCCTGGTGGCCCAGCTTCACGCGGTCCAGGTGCACCACCGGCTGGCCCTCGAGCTGCAGGCAGACGTCGTCGCCGGCGCTCCACCACTGGCCGCCGAGCGGCTGCGGGCTGCCCGCGAAGGCGCGCGGATTCGTGATCACCTTGCGGCCCTTGTCGGTCGCAAGCAAATTGCCCTCGGGCTCGATCGTCGGCGACAGGCGGCCGACCTCGGCCATCGCGGGGATGGGGTCGCGGCCGGTGCCCTTCCAGATGTTCGCCTCGACCTTGCCCTCGTCCTTGAGCGTCAGCGTGCCGTAGATGACGGTGGCGCCGCTGGACGTGAGGTCGCCCTGCGCGAAGTCGAAGTCGGAGCCGGCGAGCCCGTTGCCGGAATCGGCGGCCAGGGCGCTCGTCGACGTGGCCAGCGCCAGGACGGCGGCGGCACTGGCGAGCTGGATGCTGCGGAAGGTGGCGGGGCGGGTCATCGGACCTCCTTGTTGTGTCAACGCGTTGGCGGCGCGGCGGGACGACAGGAAAGCCGTGGCCGCGCCGGAAGCGGTCGCGACGTGCCTGCGACCGGTGGCGGCAAGCGTACCCGAACAGTGGAGGCTGCGACGCGCCGACAGCTCGGCGCAAGCCCGTTCAGTTCAACGGCTGCTGGGTGCTCCAGCTGTAGTTGTTGGCCTGCCACGCCGGATAGCTCTGGTAGCTGTGCGACGGGTTCGGGTAGGCCTCGAGGTAGTAGGCGTACATGAACTTGATCAGCGAGGCATCCCGGATCGACGACTTCAGGTAGCCGCTGCGGATGGGCGGGTGCATGTAGTAGTCGAAGAACCCCATGATCTTGCCCTTGTTGGCAAGCGCCATGTAGCGGTCGACCGCGTGCGACGCCGCCGCGACGATGCCGTCGCCCGTCATCCCGCCCGGGAACAGCTGTGCAAGCGGACCGGCCGCGATCGCGGTG
>DATCRO010000809.1:0-2183 GCA_036569025.1 Burkholderiaceae bacterium | reverse complement strand
GCATGTAGGACTCGGTGCCCGGCGGCGGTGTCTGGCCCGTGGCGGCCGCAGCGGGCGCCGGGCTGGCGACGGCGGGCGCGGCAGGCGGCGGCGCGACGACGACGGGCGCCACGACCGGCGCTGCGATCGGGGCCGCGGCCGGCGCGGCCGCGCGCGGCGGCGCGGGTGTGGGTGCGGGCGCGGGCGGGGTCGCGGCAGGCGTGGCCGCGGGCATCCGCACGCCCCCCATCGGGTCGAGCTGGAGCGCGCGCTGGCGGATGCTGCCCTCGGTGCCGGAGAACACCTCGCTGATCGAGGCATCGAGGACCGGGGGCGGCCGCACGACGTGCGGCGTGATCGACAGCACGATCTCCGACTTGGTGCCGGAGCCGCTGTTGTTGCCGAACAGCCGTCCGACGACCGGCAGGTGCCCCAGGCCGGGGATCTTGTCGGCCGTGTTCTGCTCGTTGGACTGGATGAGGCCGCCCAGGATCTGGGTCTCGCCGTCGCGCAGGCGCAGGGACGTCTGGGCGTTGCGGGTGCCGATCTGGTACGCGAGCGAGCCGTTGGGGCCGCTGATCTCCTTGGCGATCGTGCTGACCTCGAGGGTGATCTTGATGCCGACCTCGCTCTCGCTGTAGATGTCCGGCTCGAACTCGAGCTTGAGGCCCACGTCCTGGTAGGACACCGAGCCGGTCACGACGCTGGAGCCGCTCGCCACCGGCGTGACCGAGTTCGTGATGATGGGCACCCGGTCGCCGATGAGGATCTTGGCCTTCTCCTTGTTGCGCGCCCGGATGCGCGGGCTCGCGAGCAGGTTGGCGTCGGTGTCCTTGAGCTGGAAGTTGAAGCCGACCGACAGCGGGTTGGGGCTCGCCAGCAGGCTGCCGGCGCGCAGGTGCTTCAGGTCCGACAGGGTCAGGTTGCCGTTGGCGTCGGACGGGGTGGCGACGCCGAACGAGGTCGGGAACTGGACGCCGAGGTTGGAGGTGCGGTCGTGCGAGATCTCCAGCACCTGGATCTCCAGCATGACCTCGGCGTCGGGCACGTCGTGCGCCGCGATCACCTTCGCGGCGACCGCGATCGCTTCCGGCGTGTCGCGGATGACGAGCGTGTCGCTGCGCTCGTCCATCGACACTTCCTTGATCTTGAGCACGCCCTTGAGCAGCGTCTGCATGTACTTCACGTCGGCATTGACGATGTGGAAGGTGCGCACCTGCAGGTCCTGGTACTCCTTCTGCTTGGCCGCGGTCGCAGGGTAGACGAACAGCGTGTTGGCGTTGAGCGTGCGCTTCTCGAGCTGGTTCTGCAGCAGGATCAGGTCGACGGTGTCCTCCACCGCCGCGTCCTTCACGAAGATCGTCGTCTTCAGGTCCGAGCGCACGTCGCGGTCGAGGATCACGTTCAGGCCGGTGGTGCGCGAGAGGGCCTCGAAGACCATGCGCAGGTTCGCGTCGCGGAACTGCAGCGTGACGGGCTTGTTCATCACCGAGCGCGCGGCGAGCGCCGTCGCCTTGGCCTCGCGATCGCGCTCGGCGGCCTCGGCGATCCTCAGTTGCAGCCGGCGTGCGGTCGGGTTGGCCGGGTCGCTCGACAGGACGGCGTCCACCTTCGTCCGCGCGGACTCCACGTGCTCGTCGCGCAGCAGCGTCTCGGCATCGACGAGCAGCCGCGCGCTGCGCGCGTCGCGCTCGATGGCGTCGAGGCCGCGCCGCGCGCGGTCGTTGGCGGGCTCGACGCGCAGCACCTTGTTGTACAGGTCCGCGGCCACCTCCGGTTGGGCGTTGCGGCGCGCTTCGTCCGCATGGACGAGCAGGTCGCCGACGTACTGCGCCGTCTCGCGCAACAGGTCGATCCGGTATTCGCCGTTGAGCGGATCCGCCTGCGTCGCCATGCGCAGCAGCGGCAGCGCGGCGTCGCCCTTGCCCTCGGCGGCCAGCTTCATGCCGTCGGTGTGGTACTGATAGCCGGCGCACCCTCCGAGCGCCGCCATGGCGCACAGCAGCGGCAGGCGCTGCGCGATGCGTGATCTTGCTGTTTTCACGAGGCCCCTCCTGACAGACTGATGATCTGCTTCGTGTTGGTCGGCACATGGATGAAGACGATCTGCGTCGGGCTCACCGCGTCGATGCGGTAGGCGCCGTTGTCCAGCATGTCGCCTTGCGACACGACCAGCAGTTCGTCGCCGCGCGCGAGGAAGGCCT
>DATCRO010000808.1:0-3819 GCA_036569025.1 Burkholderiaceae bacterium | reverse complement strand
GCGCCGGAGTGGGCGGCGGGGGCGCGGGCGTGGGCGGCGGCGGGGTGGTCGAGCAGCCGGTGGTCAGCGTCCAGGGCTGGCCGGAGCCGGCTCCGCCGTTGTTGGTCGCGGGGTCGTTGCCCTGCGTCCACCAGTTGGCCTTGTAGGTGTTGCCGTTCTCGGTGACGGTATCGCCGCCGACATAGGCGGTCGAGGCGTTCCAGGGCTGGCAGCTGACCGCGGCATGCGCGCTGGCCGAGACCAGGGTGGTGCCGGCGACCGCGGCCGACAGCAGGGCCAGTCGTTCGAGTCGTTTGCGCCGATCGGCGCTGGGGGCATGGGTCATTTCGGGCTCTCCTCGTTGTAGGCCGGTCCGCCGGAAACGGTGGCCGGTTCGCGCAGTCTCGATCGCCGCGCGGGTCTGCCCGGATAGGTGAAACCAGTACAGAACCAGTAACGATCCACCAATTTGGTCCATGAATGTAAGGTGAGCCGAACGACCCTCCGTTTCCAACGAACTAGGGGGTACGGTTTCGCAGGAGATGCGCTAGCGCGCTCGACCATGAAAGCGCTACCGAACTTTTCAATACCACATTGGTACCAATATGATGGATTGGAATGCTGGAGCGAATATTCGGCCATACCACGGCGGCGTTGCGCGAGCCTCCATGACCGAGCGCAGACATGGGAAAATAGACAGTGCATGACGTACACGGTCGCCGTCCGCACCCTTTGCGAGTTCACGGCCAAGCTCGGTGATCTCGACCTGCGCTTCACGCCCTCGGCCACCGCGCTGGAGGGCATGGCGGGCCACGCCATGGTCGCTTCGCGCCGCGGCGAGGACTACGAGTCGGAGGTCTGGCTCAAGGGCGAGGTGCGCGGCCTGTCCGTGCGCGGCCGCGCCGACGGGTTCGACCCGGGCGCCGGCCGGCTGGAGGAGGTCAAGACCTACCGCGGCGACCTGCACGCGATGCCGCAGAACCGGCGCTCGCTGCACTGGGCCCAGGCCAGGTGCTACGGCGCGCTGCTGTGCGCGGAACGCGGGCTGACCCGGCTGGACGTCGCGCTCGTCTACTACGACGTCACCTCGCAGGACGAGACGCTGCTGGTCGAGACCTGCAGCGCCGAGGAGCTGCAGGCCTTCCTCGAGCTGCAGTGCGACCGCTTCCTCGCGTGGTCGATGCAGGAGGCCGCGCACCGCGCCGCGCGCGACGCCGCGCTGACGGCGCTGCCGTTCCCATACGCGCACTTCCGCACCGGGCAGCGCGAGCTGGCGGAGAACGTGTACAAGGCCGCGATCCTCGGCCGCACGCTGCTCGCGCAGGCGCCCACGGGCATCGGCAAGACGGTGGGCACGCTGTTCCCGCAGCTCAAGGCGATGCCGCGCCAGAAGCTCGACAAGCTGTACTTCCTCGCTGCCAAGACGCCCGGCCGCGCGCTGGCGCTGGAGGCGCTGCGCACGATCACGGCGCCGCACCGGGCGCAGCCGGAGACGGCCGACGTGCTGAACGAGTTGCCGGCGCCGAACGAACTTGCATCGGCGGGCGAAAGCGCGCGGCCGCCGCGCTCGGCCGGTCCGCAGCAAGGCGGCGCGCCCCCTCGGGGGGCTGGCTGCGGCACTCCGCAGACCGGGGGCGCACATCTGCGGGTGATCGAACTGGTGGCGCGCGAGAAGGCCTGCGAGCATCCGACCAAGGCCTGCCACGGCGACTCGTGTCCGCTCGCCAAGGGCTTCTACGACCGGCTGCCCGCCGCGCGCCAGGCGGCGGTCGGGGCGACGCCGCAGTCCGCGCCGCGGCTCGACCGCGCGGGCCTGCGCGCGATCGCGCTCGCGCACGAGGTCTGCCCGTACTACCTGGCGCAGGAGATGGTGCGCTGGGCCGACGTCGTGGTGGGCGACTACAACTACTACTTCGACCTGGGCGGCATGCTGCACGGCCTCGCGCACGCCGAGGAATGGCGCGTGGGCGTGCTCGTCGACGAGGCGCACAACCTGGTGCCGCGGGCCCGCGAGATGTACTCGGCGACGCTGTCGCGCGCCGCGCTCCACGGCGTTCGTGCGCGCGCACCTGCCATGGTTGCGCCGGCACTGAAACGGCTGGCGCGCACGTGGAACGAGGTCGCCGGCCGGCAGCTCGAGCCCTACGCCGTGCACGAGGAGCTGCCGCAGGGCCTGCTCACGGCGCTGCAGAACGTCAACTCGGCGATCGGCGACCACTCGGCCGCGCATCCGGAGGACGTCCCGCCCGAGCTGCTGCAGTTCTACTTCGACACGCTGCACTTCACGCGCCTGGCCGAATCCTTCGGCACGCACTCGCTGTTCGACGTGACGATCGCCGACGACGCGCAACGCGACGTCACGCTGTGCCTGCGCAACCTGGTGCCGGCCTCGTTCCTGAAGCCGCGCTTCCTGGCGGCGCGCACGGCGACCCTGTTCTCGGCCACGCTGACTCCGATGCACTTCCACGCCGACCTGCTGGGCCTGCCGCCCGACACGGCCTGGGTGGACGTCGCCTCGCCGTTCGACGCCGCGCAGCTGCGCGTGCAGGTGACGCCGCTGTCCACGCGCTTCGCGCACCGGCCCGCGTCGCTGGCGCCGATCGCCGGCCTGATGGCGCGCCAGTTCGCCGCCGCGCCCGGCAACTACCTCGCGTTCTTCAGCAGCTTCGACTACCTGGAGCAGGTGGCCGCGCTGTTCCAGGCGCTGCATCCGCAGGTGCCGGTGTGGTCGCAGGCGCGCCAGATGGCCGAGTCCGCGCGCGCCGACTTCCTCGCGCGCTTCCAGGCG
This sequence comes from Burkholderiaceae bacterium, assembly GCA_036569025.1. Lineage (GTDB taxonomy): Bacteria > Pseudomonadota > Gammaproteobacteria > Burkholderiales > Burkholderiaceae_C > Scleromatobacter. Next base: position 1,052 of record DATCRO010000808.1, on the reverse strand, counting down.
GGCAGCCGCGGCATCGGCTTCGCGGTGCTGGGCGGCGCGTTCGCCGAGGCCGTCGACCTGCCCGGCGAGCGCCTGATCGGCGCCTTCATCGCCACGCTGGGCCTGCCCCAGGTCAATCCGGTCAACGAGCAGATGAAGGCGCGGCTGGAGGCGCTGTTCGGCGCGGGCCACGACTACACCTACCTGTTCCCCGGCCTGCAGAAGGTGGTGCAGGCGGCGGGTCGCGTGATCCGCACCACCACCGACGAAGGCGTCGTCCATCTCATCGACGACCGCTTTCGGCGGCCTGACGTGCGCAGGCTGCTCCCGTCGTGGTGGCATGTCGAAACCGCGTAATCACGAAGGTTCAAAGTGGCTGCGGTCGGGCAGACTTGCCCGAACCGGACCCTGCATGCGCACCACCGAGCCCAACTACATCGCCATCGAACAGCTGATCTGGCTGCAGCCGGACGGCCGCCGCGAGCGCGTCGTCGCCCGCGTCGGGCTGCCCTACCCGGTGGACGACGGCACCTGGGCCTGCGCGGCCGAACTGCAGGGCGTGGACGCGCGCTACCCGGACGTCTGCGGCGCCTCGTCGATGCAGGCGCTGAACCTGGCCACGGCGCTGATCGCGACCCGCCTGGGCCACCTCATCGAGCGCGGCGAGCGCCTCGTCGACGCCGAGGACACCTCGTGCGCGTGGGACGACGAGATGCTGCAGTCCATCTTCGGCCTGCACGGCCTGCGCGCCGCCGAACGCGTGCGATGAAGCAGTTCGACCTCGAGTCGACCGCGCGCCGCCTCGACTTCCCGCCGTTGATCGCCGCGCTCGAGCGCCAGTTCGTCGGGGGCTGCGAGGTGCCCGCGCGGCACGTGCACGCGGTCGGCGACGCGCTGACCGCGCTCGTGATGCCGGCGTGGCAGCCCGGCCGCTACTTCGGGCTCAAGGTGGTCAACGTGGCGCCGGGCAATGCCGCGCGCGGGCTGCCGGGGTTGTTCGCCACGTACCAGCTGTTCGACGCCACCACCGGCGCGCCGCTCGCGGCCATCGACGGCGGCGAGCTCACCGCGCG
>DATCRO010000807.1:0-9587 GCA_036569025.1 Burkholderiaceae bacterium | reverse complement strand
CTGCGGGGGCGAGTGCGGGTTGCTGGTGACCAGCTGCAGCATCGCCTCGTCGCGATCCTTCTCGCGCCAGACCTGCGCGAAGCCGTAGTAGAAGCGCTGCGCGCCGCTGACGCCGTCGATCACGGGCGCCGGCTGGCCGTTCAGCGAGATCTGCCAGGCCTTGTACGCGATCTGCAGGCCCGACAGGTCGGCGATGTTCTCGCCCATCGTCAGCTTGCCCTTGACGTGCACGCCGGGCAGCGGCTCGTAGGCCGAGTATTGCGCGTCGAGCTTGCCGGTGATCGCCTCGAAGGCCTTGCGGTCGGACGCCGTCCACCAGTTGCGCAGCTTACCGTCGCCGTCGAACTGGCTGCCCTCGTCGTCGAAGCCGTGGCTGATCTCGTGGCCGATGACCGCGCCGATCGCGCCGTAGTTGGCTGCGTCGTCGGCCTTCATGTCGAAGAACGGCGGCTGCAGGATGGCGGCCGGGAACACGATCTCGTTCTTGGTCGGGTCGTAGTAGGCGTTGACCGTCTGCGGCGTCATGCCCCACTCGGTGCGGTCGACCGGCTTGCCGTTGCGCACGGCCTGGCGGTGGTACTCGAACTGCGCGGCGCGCACGGCGTTGCCGAGCGCGTCGCCCGCCTTGACGTCGAGCGCCGAGTAGTCGCGCCACTTGTCCGGATAGCCGATCTTGATGCCGTACTTGGCCAGCTTGGCATGCGCCTGCACCTTGGTGGCCGGGCTCATCCACGTGAGATTGTCGATCGACGCGGAGTAGGCCTTCATCAGGTTGTCGACCAGTTGCACCATGCGGGCCTTGTAGGCCGGCGGGAAGTACTCGGACACGTAGATCTGGCCGATGGCCTCGCCCAGCGCGTCGTTGATCGTGTCGACGGCGCGTTCCCAGCGCGGACGATCGGTGGTGGTGCCGTTCATCGCCACGCCGCGGAACTGGAAGCGCGCGGTGCGCACGTCGCCGGGCAGCTCGTGCGCCAGCGCGTCCATCAGGTGCACGCGCAGGTAGGCCTTCCAGACGTCCAGCGGCTCGGACTTGACCATCTTCGCCACCGCCCACGCATAGCTGGGCTGCGCGATGGAGACGAACGGCGGATCGGTGATCTGGCCGGCGGCGAAGTACGCCTTCCAGTCGACCTGCGGCGCCTTGGCGGCCAGCGCCTTGAGCGTCATCGGGTTGTACGTCTTGACCGGGTCGCGGTTGGCTTCCTGCGTCCACTGCGCCTGGGCCAGTCGCGTCTCGAAGCCCATGACGGCGTTGGCCTCGCCCTTGGCGTCGTGGCTGCCCTGCGCCGCCAGCAGCGCCTGCATGTACAGGAGGTAGGCCGCGCGCGCCTTGGCAAAGCGCGCGTCCTTCTTGAGGTAGTAGTCGCGCGTGCCGATGCCCAGGCCGCCCTGCCTGGCGCCGGCCGAATAGATCGTCGGATCCTTCGGGTCGACGCCCACGCCCAGGCCCAGCGGCAGGTCGACGAACGGGGCCCACTCGCCCATCAGCTTGACGAGGTCGTCGCGCGTCTTGACCGCGTCGATGCGGTCCAGGTACGGCTTGAGCGGCGCCATGCCGGCGGCGTCGATGGCCGCGGTGTCCATGTAGGCCTTGTAGAAGTCGCCGATCTTGGCGTTGACGGTGCCCGGCGCCTGCGGCGTCGTGCCCAGCTTCTCGATGATGCCCTTCACGCGCTCGTTGGACAGGTCGTACAGCTGCGTGAACGTGCCGTAGTCGGACTTGTCCGCGGGGATCGGGGTGTTCTTCAGCCAGGTGCCGTTCATCGAGAAGAACAGGCTGTCCTGCGGACGCGCGGCGGCGTCCATGCCGGCCTTGTCGAGGCCGGAGGCCAGCGACACGGCGGCGCCGCTGTCGGTCGGCGCGGCGACCGTGCTGGTGCCGGCGGCGACGGTGAACGGGGCCGCGAAGGCCAGCGAGAGGGCGACGGCGAGCGTCGCGGGACGGAAGATGGTCATGCTCGTTTCCTCGTCGAGTGTTGTCGTGCGCGGGCAGTCGGGCCCGCCGCCGCATCGCGGAGCGATCGTTTCAACGAAAAGGGCGGTCGCTCACGCGCCCGCCCCGATACCGATTACCAGAGACGCAGCCGGTCCGCGGGGGCCTTCCACATCTTGTCGCCCGGCTTGGTGCCGAACGCCTCGTGGTAGCCGTCGCTGTTGATCGCGGCGCCGTCCGCGCGGAACTGCGCCGGCGAGTGCGGGTCGACGACGACCAGTTGCATCGTGCGCTGCTCGCGCACCTTGGAGCGCCACACCTGCGCGAAGCCGTAGTAGAAGCGCTGCGCGCCGCTCAGGCCGTCGACGGTGGCCGCGGGCTTGCCGCCCAGCGACAGCTGCCAGGCCTTGTAGGCGATCTGCAGGCCCGACAGGTCGGCGATGTTCTCGCCCATCGTGAGCTTGCCGTTCAGGTGCACGCCGGGCAGCGGCTCGTAGGCCGAGTACTGCGCATCGAGCTTGCTGGTGACCGCCTCGAAGGCCTTGCGGTCTTCCGGCGTCCACCAGTTGCGCAGCTTGCCGTCGCCGTCGTACTGGCTGCCCTGGTCGTCGAAGCCGTGGCTGATCTCGTGGCCGATGACCGCGCCGATGGCGCCGTAGTTGACCGCGTCGTCGGCCTTCATGTCGAAGAACGGCGGCTGCAGGATGGCGGCCGGGAAGACGATCTCGTTCTTGTTCGGGTCGTAGTAGGCGTTGACCGTCTGCGGCGTCATGCCCCACTCGGTGCGGTCGACCGGCTTTCCATTGCGCACGGCCTGGCGGTGGTAGTCGAACTGCGCGGCGCGCACGCTGTTGCCGATGGCGTCGCCCGGCTTGACCTCCAGCGCCGAATAGTCGCGCCAGACGTCCGGATAGCCGATCTTCACGCCGTACTTGGCCAGCTTGGCATGCGCCTCCTTCTTGGTGGCGGCCGACATCCAGGTCAGGCCGTCGATGGACGTCGAGTAGGTCTTGAGCAGGTTGTCCACGAGCTCGACCATGCGGGCCTTGTACGCCGGCGGGAAGTACTTGGACACGTAGACCTGGCCGATCGCCTCGCCCAGCGCGCCGTTGACCGCGGCCACGCCGCGCTGCCAGCGCGGCTTGTCCTGCTTCAGGCCGGTCAGCGCCACGTCGTGGAATTCGTACGAGGCCTCGCGGAAGCCGGCCGGCAGCTTGTTGGCCATCGCGTCGAGCAGGCGCACGCGCATGTAGGTCTTCCAGACGTCGATCGGCTGGGCCTTCACGAGCTTGGCGAGCTCCCAGGCGTAGCTGGGCTGGGTGATCGAGACGAACGGCGGGTCGACCAGGTCGGTGGCGGCGAAGTACGCCTTCCAGTCGATGTTGGGCGCCTTGGCCGAGATGTCCTTGACCGACATCGGGTTGTACGTCTTGACCGGGTCGCGGTTGGCTTCCTGCGACCACTGCACCTTGGCCATCTTCATCTCGAGCGCCATCACCGCCTTGGCGTGCATGACGGCGTTCTTGTCGCCGTCCAGCGTCAGCAGCGTCTGCACGTACTTGACGTAGTCGGCGCGATTCTTGACGAAGCGCGGGTCGTTCTTCAGGTAGTAGTCGCGGTCGCCCAGGCCCAGGCCGCCCTGGTAGGTGCCGGCCGAGTAGATCGTCGGGTCCTTCGAATCGGGGCCGATGCCCATGTTCAGCGGCACGTCCACGAAGCTGACCCAGCGGCCCATCAGCAGGACCAGGTCGTTCTTGTTCTTGACGGCCGCCAGCTGCGCCTTGAACTCGTCGAGCGGCTTGGTGCCGGCGGCGTCGATGGCCGCGGTGTCCATGTAGCTCTTGTAGAAGTCGCCGATCTTGGCGTTGACCGTGCCCGCCGCCTGCGGCTTGGAGGCCATCTCCTCGATGATGTCCTTGACGCGCTGGTCGGACAGCTCGCGCAGCTGGTAGAACGTGCCCCAGGACGACTTGTCCGCCGGGATCTCCGTCTTCTTGACCCAGGTGCCGTTCATGGCGAGGAACAGGTCGTCCTGCGGACGCACCGACGAATCCATGCCCGACTTGTCCAGGCCCGCTTCGGTGACCGGGGGCGCGCTGGCGACGGGTGCCGCGGCGGAGGCGGCCGCGTCGGCGCCGAGGGAGACTTGCGTGGCGAAGGCCAGCGACAGGGCGACCACGAGCGTGGCGGGGCGGAAGGGAGTCAAGGCACGTCCTCGGATGTTGTTGGCAGTGAACGGCCGATCGCTGCAGGCGCCTTCGTGGGGCGCGGTCGCGAGGAGCCGGGGCCACCTGATGTGGCGGTTGCGTGCACGCGCTGTCGGGCAGCAGGCGCAGCGGCGGATCAGTGTAGCGACGTGGATCGCCTCACCATGCCAATGGTTCCCCTGACCGCCGCGCCGCGCCCGCGCTTTGCGACGAACTGCAGGGCAATGGCCTCGAAATACGACGGCCCCGCCGCACCCCTCAGGGTTGACCCGGAGTCGGCCGGCGGCCCGGCGTCCGCCACGGCACCGCGCGGGCGCGCTGCGGCGCGTCGAACGCGGCGATCGTCGGCGCGAAGCACTCGGTGACCAGCAGCGGCGCGCCGCGGCGCGTGAACACCGAGCAGCGCGCCCACACCTCGCGCCGGCCCCAGTCGGTGCCGGTGGCCTCGCGCCAGCGCCGGTGCACGCTGGCGGCGATGCCGGAACCCGGCGCGAAGCGCGCGAACTCGAACCGCGAGCGATGCGCGGGCGGCAGGCCGAACAGCAGATCAGCCAGCGCGCGATTGCCCAGTCCGCGGATCGCCTTCCACGTGCCGCGCGCATGCACGGCCTGCAGCACGGAACGCGCGTACACCACCGGCACGCCGTCGGCCAGCAGGATCACCTCGCGGCCGTGCGCACCGGCGCCCGCGGGGCAGCCCAGCCGCTCGGCCTCGGCCGGCTGCAGGCGCACCGGGCCCTGGCGCAGCACGCGCACCGTGAGCTTGCCGCTGACCGACGCGATGCGCGCGCTCAGCGAGCCGTCGATCTGCAGCCACGCGCCCACGCGGCGCGAGGACGGCATCGGCTGGATGCCGCTTTTCTCGGTCAATACCTGCTTCATGCGGAGTCGTATCGAGGATGTGCCGGCCGCACGCCCAGCCAAGCTCTCGGGAAGCGAGGGTCGCACCGGAGCCGAACCGAGCTCCCCTCGGGGGAGTGGAGGCGGCAAAGGACTTGCGCAGCAAGGCCCCGCCGGAACGGCATCCGGCCTGCAAGCCGGATGCTTCCCGGCTGGAGGAGCGTGGGGGCCGTCAGATCCCGCGTCCGATCAGGATCTTCTGGACCTCCGACGTGCCTTCGTAGATCTGGCACACGCGCACGTCGCGGTAGATGCGCTCGACGGGGAAGTCGGTGGTGTAGCCGTAGCCGCCGAACACCTGGATGGCCGCGGAGCACACGCGCTCGGCCATCTCGCTGGCAAACAGCTTGGCCATCGCCGCCTCCTTCAGGCAGGGCTGGCCGGCGTCCTTGAGGCTCGCCGCGTGGTGGATCAGCTGGCGCGCGGCCTCGATCTGCGTGGCCATGTCGGCCAGCTTGAACTGGATCGCCTGGTGCTCGAAGATGGGCTTGGCGAAGGCCACGCGTTCCTTGGCGTAGTGCACGGCGGCCTCGAACGCCGCGCGCGCCATGCCCACCGACTGCGACGCGATGCCGATGCGCCCGCCCTCGAGCCCGGACAGCGCGATCTTCAGGCCCTGGCCTTCCTCGCCGATCAGGTTGGCCGCGGGGATGCGGCAGTTCTCGAAGAGGATCTGCGCCGTGTCGCTGGCGTGCTGGCCCATCTTCTCCTCGATGCGCGCCACCACGTAGCCGGGCGTGTTCGTGGGCACGAGGAAGGCGCTGATGCCCTTCTTGCCCGCGGCCTTGTCGGTGACGGCCATCACGATCGCGATGTCGCCGTTCTTGCCGCTGGTGATGAACTGCTTGACGCCGTTGAGCACGTACTCGTCGCCATCGCGCGTGGCCGTCGTGCGCAGTCCACCGGCCTCCGAACCGACGTGCGGCTCGGTCAGGCAGAACGCGCCCAGCAGCTCGCCGCGCACCAGCGGCTTGAGGAAGCGCTCCTTCTGCTCGTCGCTCGCGAACGCCATCATGATCGTGTTCACCGGGCAGTTGGTGACGCTGATGATGGTGGACGTGGCGCCGCAGCCGGCCGCGATCTCCTCGAGGATCAGCGAGACGGACAGGTAGTCCAGCCCCGCGCCGTCCCACTCGGTGGGCACCGCGATGCCGTAGCAGCCGAGCTCGGCCAGGCCGCGCAGTTCCTCGCGCGGGAAATGGCAGTTCCTGTCCCACGCCGCGGCGTTGGGCGCGATGCGATCGCGCACGTAGGCGCGGACGGCGTCCTGGACGGCGCGGTGGTCTTCGGAGAGGTGCATGGTTGTCTCTTGGGTCGAAAGTCTGTCGACACGCCGAGGTGCCACATCGGGGTCAGGTCCTGCATTTTGCGCGTCCTGCCATCCATCGACGGCCGATGTGCTTGGCGCGCAGGATGCAAGACCCCGCGGAGGCGAAGTCGGCGCGCAAAGGGATTACCAGGCCAGCGGCGTGCCGTCGTAGTTGAGGAAGGAGCCGCTTTGCGACGGCTCGAGCGCCGCGAGCGCGCGCCGCATGCCGGCGATGGATTCGGCGGCGTCGATGTCGGCGCCGGCGCCGCCCATGTCGGTGCGCACCCAGCCCGGGTGGAACGCGACGCACAGCGCGCGGTCGGCCAGCGCGATCGAGGCATCCTTCATCACCGAGTTGGCCGCGGCCTTGGAGGCGCGGTACAGCCAGCCGGCGGCGCTGGCGCGCAGCCCGATCGAGCCCATGCGCGACGACAGGATGCCGATGCGCGCCACGGGCCGGCCGCCCACCGGCGGCGCCAGCGCGTCGGCCACCTGCGGCAGCATGCGCATCACGCCCAGCACGTTGGCGTGCATGACGGCATCGAATTCGGCCGCCGTCGGCGGCTCGAGCCCCGTGCTGCGCGGGCCGTAGACGCCCGCGACATGGAAGACGGTGTCGAACGCCTCGCCGTCGATCTGCCAGGCCAGGCCCGAGGCGCTGGCGGCGTCGGCCACGTCCAGCTTCAGCGCCTTGGCGCCGAGCGCGGCGATGGCCGCCAGGCCGTCGTCCGAACGCGCGGTGGCGGTGACGCGGGCGCCGTCGGCGCGGTACTGGCGCACGAACTCCAGGCCCAGGCCGCGCGAGGCGCCGATGATCAGGACGTTGCGGGCAGCGGAGGAAGACATGGATGGTCTTTCGAAGGCGACGCTCAACGCGCCGCGCGACGCTGGCGCCACAGCGCGCGCGCGCCGACGGCCAGCAGGAACAGGAGCATCAGCGCATACATCACGAACTTGACCTGCGTGGCGAGGCTGGCCCATTGCACCAGCTCGGGCGACAGGTCGTCGCGGGTGCGCAGGATCTCGTACTGCAGCGCATTCTCGATCGTGTCGGCGACCGCCGCGAGCCACGGCCACATCGTGGCGCGCGCGGCGTCGATGCGCAGCATCACCGAAGCCACCAGCGCACACAGCAGCCACGGGAAGACGATGTCGACCGCGCGGTAGGCCTCGTAGCCGGCCAGCCCCTGCGCGCCCAGCGCATGGAACGCGGCGAGCACGCCCGACAGCGTGTAGCCGGCGGGCCGCTCGTCGAACGGCGGGGCGCCGGCCAGCGCCGTGAAATGCGCGCTCGCGGCCGGACTGGAAGGCAGCTGGAACAGCGCGATGCAGGCGAACACGCCGACGGCGATCACCTGCAGCACGCGCGGATGCGACAGCCAGCGGTTCATCGCGGGGCGCGCCCGTCCACGGTCATTGGGCGCGCCGCACCAGCACGGTGCCGCGCGCGATGACCGCCGCCGCGTCGCCCACCGTCGCCTTGCCTTCGAGCTGCGCGATCACGCCGTCGAGGCTGGCGTTCCACTCGGTGCTGGAGACGACCCAGCGCAGCGCGACCTCGCTGTCCGCGAAGATCGGCTCGCGGTAGGCGAAGTTGAAGTGCAGGCACAGCATCGAGCGCGCGACGCCGTCGTCGGCGCGCGAGAAGTGCGTGGCGGCCAGGCCGCTCATCAGCGCCGAGGTGTGCTGGCCGCTGGCGATCACGTCGCGCAGGCCCGCGCGCCGCGCGGCCTCGCGGTCGTGGTGCACCGGGTTGCGGTCGTGCGTGAGCGCGGCGAAGCGGGCGATCTCGTCGCGCGTGTAGCGGGCGGCGTGGTCGATGCATTCGCCCACGCGCACGAGCGCGGCGATGCTGGCTTCTTCGGCAATGATCGTGGAGGCGTCGGTCATGGGAGGCGAGGCGTGAGCTTGATCGGGTCTGGACGGCTTGCGCCGCCGTCCCGGAGGGTGGACGACGGCGCGGCTCGTCATGGAGGCACGCAGTGTGCCGCACGCGAGCGGGGTGGCCGGTTACAGCCGCGTATCAAGCTCGGGGGGTGCTTACAGCAGTTCGACCGCCAGCGCCGTCGCCTCGCCGCCGCCGATGCACAGCGCCGCGACGCCGCGCTTCTTGCCCTGCTTGCGCAGCGCGCCCAGCAGCGTGACGACGATGCGCGCGCCCGAGGCGCCGATCGGGTGGCCCAGGGCGCAGGCGCCGCCGTGCACGTTGACGATGTCGTGCGACAGGTCGAACTCCTTCATCGCGGCCATCGTCACCGCGGCGAACGCCTCGTTGACTTCCCACAGGTCCACCGATTGCGCGGACCAGCCCGTCTTCTTGAGCACCTTGGCGATGGCGCCGGCCGGGGCAGTGGAGAACCACTCGGGCGCCTGCGCGTGCACGGCGTGCGCGGCGATGCGCGCGATCGGCCTGGCGCCGCGCTTGACGGCCTCCGACTCGCGCATCAGCACCAGCGCCGCCGCGCCGTCCGAGATGCTGGACGCGTTGGCGGCCGTGATGGTGCCGTCCTTCTTGAACGCCGGCTTGAGCGACGGGATCTTGTCGAGCTTGGCCTTGAACGGCTGCTCGTCGTGCTTGACGAGGACGTCGCCGGCCTTGCCCTGCAGCGTGACCGGCGCGATCTCCCAGTCGAACGAGCCGTCCTCGTTGGCGGTCTTGGCGCGCGTGGTCGACGAGATCGCGAACTGGTCCTGCGCCTCGCGCGTGAAGCCGTACTTGGCCACGCACTGCTCGGCGAACACGCCCATCGCGCGGCCGCGGTCGTAGGCGTCTTCCAGGCCGTCGAGGGCCATGTGGTCGAACATCTGCGCGGCGCCGTAGCGCACGCCCTTCCGCGCGAACATCAGGTGCGGCGCGTTGGTCATGCTCTCCATGCCGCCGGCCACCATGACGTCGGCGCTGCCGGCCAGCAGCATGTCGTGCGCGAACATCATCGTGCGCATGCCCGAGCCGCACATCTTGCTCATGGTGACGGCGCCGGCCGAATCGGGCAGGCCGGCGCGGCGCACGGCCTGGCGCGCGGGCGCCTGGCCCTGGCCGGCCATGAGGCAGTTGCCGATCAGGGCCTCGTCGACGGCGTCGCCGGGCACGCCGGCGCGTTCGACCGCGGCCTTGATGGCGACGGCGCCCAGCTCCCACGCGGACAGCGCGGCGAAGTCGCCCAGCATGCCGCCGATGGGCGTGCGGGCGGCGGAAACGATGACGATGGAATCGGACATGGCAATGCTCCTGAAA
>DATCRO010000806.1:0-6125 GCA_036569025.1 Burkholderiaceae bacterium | reverse complement strand
GCACATCGAGACCCAGTTGCAGGAGGTGCTCGAAGACAAGACCCAGGCCATCCGCGGGCTGGTCAACGGGATGTCCGAGGCCGGCCACCTGGCGATCGACCCGCGCGAGGTCGACGCGCTGGCCCAGAGCATGGTGGTCGTGCTCACCTACTGGCTCAGCTACGAATACGTGCGCGAGCCGCGCAAGGCGCTTGAGCCCGACCAGGCCGGCGCGACGCTGGCGCGCGGCGCGTGGCACGTCCTGTCGCTGCTCACGCCCTACCTGGAGCCGGCCGCGCGCGAGCACCTGCAGCGGCTGGCGGGCGCCTACAAGTCCTGACAAGATCCTTCCACTTCGAGACCACGAAAGAGACCCCGCCATGGCCAAATGGACCGCCTTCCCCTACGACGCCGCCGACTACACGTACGACGCCGCCGCCCTGAAGAAGCACTGGGCCCGCCTGCACAAGGGCGACGCCGAGCCCTTCCCCAAGGACGACGCGGTGCTCGCGGCCTGGGCCGCGTTCCACGCCGGCGATTTCAGGAAGGCGTACGACGCGGGCCTGAAGGCGGGCGACGGCGGCATCGTCGTCGCCAACAAGGCGCAGTCCATCTACGCGAACTACCTCGAATCCAGCGAGAAGACCAAGCTCGCGATGTTCATGGAAGTGGCCGAGCGCGCGGAGGCGCAGGCCAAGGCCAACCCGAAGCTGGCCAACGCGCACTACTGGCAGGCCTACGCGCTGGGCCGCTACAGCCAGGGCATCAGCGTGGCCAAGGCGCTGACTCAAGGCCTGGGCGCCAAGGTCAAGAACGCACTGGAGACGACGATCGCGCTCGCGCCCAAGCACGCCGACGCCCACATCGCGCTCGGAGCCTTCCACGCCGAGGTGATCGACAAGGTCGGCAAGCTGCTGGGCAAGACCCAGGGCGCCGACACCGCCACCGGCCTGAAGATGTTCAAGGAGGCGCTGTCGCTGAACCCCGACTCCGCCATCGCCCGCGTCGAATACGCCAACGGCCTGGTCATGCTCGAGGGCGACAAGCGCATGAAGGAAGCCGAGCAGCTCTACGCCGAGGCCGCCGAGTGCAAGCCGATGGACGCGATGGAGCGGCTCGACGTCGAGATGGCCAGGGAAGAGCTCGAGGACGAGTGAGACTGCCTGGCAGGCCGGCGGGGATCCTGCGACCCCGCGCAGGATGACACCCCTGCCGATCGCTCGATCAACGCTCCCAGGGCAACATCATCGCCAGATAGAGCAACTGCTCGAACTCCGGCCTGAAGCGCTGGACGATCTCGTCGGGGTCCGGGCACATGCGGGCGTCGGTGATCAGGCCGAACTGCACGCCGCCGCCGTAGCTGAGGATGCTCACGCCCATGCCGATGTCGCCCGACGCGGGCACCCAGAACATCACCTGCTTGAGCGTGCGGCCGCAGATCCTGAGGGGCACCGACGGGCCCGGCACGTTGGTCATCACCGCCGTGGCCTTCTTGGCGAACAGGCCCAGCAGCGCGTGCTGCACCGGCTTGATCAGCACGCCGGCCACCGACAGCAGCGCGAACGCCAGCAGCGGCTGGTAGCCGCCCTTGAGCTCCTGCATGCGCGCCCGCACGGCCGCGAGGCGGTCGATCGGGTTGGCGATGCCGATGGGCAGCACGAGCGGCACCAGGCCGAAGCGGTTGCCCAGCTGCCAGGCCTTCTCCAGCGGCCGCAGGTTCACCGGCACCATCGCGCGGATCTCCTTGCCCGCCGGATCCTCGCCCTTGTCGCGCAGGTAGCTGCCGATGGCCCCGGCCACGCTGGCCAGCAGGATGTCGTTGATCGAGCCGCCGAGGGCGTGGCCGATCGCCTTGACCTCGGGCAGCGGCAGGGGCTCGCCCCACGCCACCCGCTTGCCCGGCGTGGCCTTGCCCTTCAGGCTGGTGGACGAGTCGTCGGGCATCAGCGCCATCGCGGCGACGTCGGACACCACCTGCGCGCCGATGCGCGCCATCTCGAGGCTGCCGTTCAGCGGCGCAGCCGGGTCGGCCATCATCTCGATGCCCTTGCCCATGCCCGCGCCGTACACGCCGATCGCCTTGACCGCGAGGTCGGACGCCGGCTTGATCAGGTAGTCGGCGATCCAGTCGTTCTCGTCGTCCTCGGCCTCGCGCTTGCGGCGCGACGGCGGGGACTTGCCGCCGTCGGTGATCGACAGCATCACCGAGATCAGCGCGATGCCGTCGGCGATGCAGTGGTGGATGCGCGCCACGAGCGCGGTGCGGCCGGTCTCGAAATCCTCGAACAGGTGGAACTGCCACAGCGGGCGGCTCGGGTTCAGCGGCTGGGTGGCGAGTTCGCCGACGTAGTGCTTGAGCGCCTCCAGCGGCGACTGGTCCTTCGCAAGTTCGAGCTTCTCGGGCACGACGTGCGCCGCCAGGTCGAAGTGGTCGTCGTCTACCCATTGCGCCCCGAGCGCGTCCTCGACCACCTTCTGCCTGAAGCGCCCGTACTGCAGCAGCGCGGTGCCCACCCGCTCGCGCAGCTCGGCCAGCGACAGCTGCGGCTCGATCAGCCAGACCCCGACGATCATCATCAGGTTGGCCTCGGTATCCATGCGCAGCCAGGCCGTATCGACCCGGGACATGCGTTCCACGTTTGCGCTCAAGTCATCTCCCCTGGGGATCCATCCGATTCGGTCTAGAGTGGCGTCCCGGCATTCTCCCGGCCCGGCTCGCGAGATTGGGTTTTAACATCCGCCCCGTCAAGCCTGACTTCCACCCACTCCGGAACAACCGCCATGAGCAACCTCACCGAGCAATTCGAACAAGCCGTCGCCGACAGCAAGAACCTGCCCGAGCGCCCGGACAACATGACGCTGCTGAAGATCTACGCGCTCTACAAGCAGGCCACCGAAGGCGACGTCGACGGCAAGCGCCCCGGTTTCACCGACATGGTGGGGCGCGCGAAGTGGGACGCCTGGAACGAGCTGAAGGGCCAGTCGTCGGACGAGGCCAAGCAGGCTTACGTCGACCTGATCGAAGATCTCAAGTAAGCACTGCGCCGTGACGAGGCGTCCCGCGCCGAGCGGTCATGCATCGCACGCCAAGCCGTCATCCTGCGCGTAGCGAAGCGGAGTCGCAGGGTCCACCTCGGCATCCTGACACGTCGATCCTGCGACTGCGCGCAGGATGACACGCTACTTCTTCCTGGCCGGTGCTTTGGCTGCCGCGGCCTTGTCCGCCGGCTTGGGCGCCTTCGCCGCCGCGGCCTTGGCCGCCGGCTTGCCCGCCGTGGCCTCTTCCCTGGCCAGCGCCTCCTCGAGCTGCTTGCGCACCTCCGCCTCGATCGAGGCGAGGAAGGGCTTGAGCAGGAAGCCGAGCTTGGCCTCGAGGTCGAAGAACGTGGCCGCCACCGTCATGCGGCCGTCCACGCCCGAGCGCGTGAACTCGAGCACGTCCTCGTCGTCGCCCTCGATCATGGTGCATTCCATGTCGAGCTTGCTCTCCACGTCCTCGGCCCATTTCATCGCGACCTTGCGCGCGCGGGCCAGGCCCAGGGTGTGTTCTCGATGCAGGTGCAGGTCGGCCATCCGGTCTCCTCGTTTTCCGGAATTCTCGGCCAGATTCAGCCGGAGACGGACGCCGACGACGCCGGTGTTGCGGGCGCGACGACAGGCGCCGGCAGCGGCTCCGGATCGCGGTACCTGGCCATCGCGGCGTCGCGTTCGGGCTTGGTCAGCGCGGCCATGCGCTTGACCTCGGCGTAGAAGCGGTCGAAGTCGCTGCCCTCGGCGACGAACAGGCGCTCGAACGCGCCCACCTGGTCGTCGTAGGCCGCCTGCGCACCGAGCGCCGCGTTGTTGGCGGTGGCGAACCAGTGGTCGTAGCCCTTGTAGCCGCCCCACTTGTCGCGCTTGAGCGCCTCGTAGTCGGCGCGCATGCCGGCGTAGAGCTCGGCCTTGCGCCTTCGCTTCTCCGCGTCCGGCAGGTCGCTCCTGTACATCTCGTCGAGCTTGGCGCGCCAGGCGCGCACCAGCACGTGGAAATCATGGCGGTGCACTTCGGTCAGCGCCTGCTTTTCGCGCACCTCGGGCGATGCGTTGGCGTCCATCCAGCGCTGGCCGCCGATGCGTTCGACGGCGGTGGCGAAGGACTCGTTGAACGTGGTGTCGCCCGGTGCGTAGGCCACCTGGTGCGCCAACTCGTGGAAGATCAGCCGCGCCAGCTCGCCCTCGGGCCACTGCACGAAGGTGTTGAGCAGCGGATCGCCGCCGATCCAGTTCATCCAGCCCAGCGTGGAATAGGCCGGCACCTCGTAGACGTCGACCTCCAGGCCTTCGGCCTTCAGCGACGCCGCGGCCTCGTTCGCGCTGGCCAGGTCGTAGTAGCCACGGTAGCCGACGCAGCCCACGATCGGGAAGCACCAGGTCTGGAGCTTGAGCGACAGCTCCGGCGCCGCCACCACGTTCCAGACCGCGGCGCTGCGCTTGAGGTCCGCGTACGAGCGGTAGCTGCCGTTGTCGGGCTCATGCAGCTCGGTGACGGCGAATTGCCGCATGCGCTGGGTGAGCTCCAGCCGCTTGCGCAGCGCCTCGGGCGTCGCCGGATCGGCGATGGCCTCCTGCACCGGCCGCGCCGCTGCGAGCAGGCGCACGTGGCCGCTGGCCGACTGGCCCAGGTAGTCGATCGACGCGCAGCCCGAGGTCGCACACAGCGTGCCGAGCGCCGCCACCACGACGCCCGCGACGCCCAGCGCGCTCGCCAGGCCCCAGCGGGCCGCTCGTCGTCTCGGCCACCAGCGCATCGTCAGGTCGTCCCCGAGCGCTCGACCTCGACGAGGCAGTCGTAGAACGACGGCGCGCGCCCGAGGTCGGTCAGCTTCTGGTGCGTCAGCTCGTTGACGTTGGTGCCGTCCAGGCCGTATTTGCGCCACCACACGCCCAGCCCGTGCACGACGCCGGCGCGGGCGCGCTCGCTCACGCGCGCGACGCAGCGGTAGTCTCCGCGGTCGTTGAACACGCGCACGGTGTCGCCGTCGGCGATGCCGCGCGCGGCGGCGTCGGCGGCGGCGATCTCGAGGATGGGCTCATGCTCGATCGCGCGCAGGCTCTTGACGTTGACGAACGTGGAGTTGAGGAAGTTGCGCGCCGGCGGCGAGATCATGGCCAGCGGGAAGCGCTTCGCGAGCTCGGGCGCGCTGCGCACGCTCTCGTAGGGCGGCACGTAGTCGGGCAGGCCGATGCCCGGCGCGTCGCAGCGCGCCTTGCCGTTCGGCGTCGGAAAGCCGCCGTCGGCGAACGGCGCCTCGGGCAGCGGCAGCCGCGCCCAGCCAACCTCGCGCAGCTGCTCGAACGGCACCGGGCCCTTGAACGCCTCGCGCGCCAGCGTCTCGTCGTCGTCGGCAAAGCACGGCTCGGCAAATCCCATGCGCTGCGCCAGCGCGCGGAAGATCGCCGCGTTGGAGCGCGACTGGCCGCGCGGGGTGAGCGCCGGCTCGTTGATGACGATGGTGGTGTGGCCGTAGCTGCCGTGCACGTCCCAGTGCTCCAGCTGCGTGGTGGCGGGCAGCACGTAGTCGGCGTGGTCGGCGGTGTCGGTCAGGAAGTGCTCGAGCACCACCGTGAACAGGTCCTCGCGCCGGAAGCCCGCCGCCACGCGGCGCGAATCGGGCGCCACGGCCACCGGGTTGCTGTTGTAGACGATCAGCGCCTCGATGCGCGGCCCGAAGGCGCGGCCGTCGGGCAGCGTCTCGCCGGACTGGCGGTGCAGGTCGTCGCCGATGGTGACCATGTTGACCGTGCGCGGGTTGCGGCCGGCCAGCAGCCCGGCGTGGTCGAAGCCCGGGTTGCGGAAGTCCTTGAGCCAGCCCGAGGCCGACAGCAGCATGCCGCCGGCACGGTGGCGCCACGCGCCGGTCAGGCACGGCAGCAACGCCACCAGGCGCGCCGCGTTGCCGCCGCCGCGCACGCGCTGCATGCCGTAGTTCAGGCGGATGCCGGCCGGCTTGGTCGTGCCGTACAGCCGTGCGAAGTCGCGGATCTGGGCTGCCGTCAGGCCGCATTCGAGGGCCGCGCGCTCGGGCGTCCACTGCAGCGCGCGCTCGCGCAGGCCGTCCCAGCCGTCGACATGGCGGGCGATGTAGTCGTGGTCCAGCCAGTCGTTG
>DATCRO010000805.1:0-3951 GCA_036569025.1 Burkholderiaceae bacterium | reverse complement strand
CGCCTTCAGGTGCAGCACCTTCTCCGACGACATCTTGTCGGGCACCACCAGCACGACGCGGTAGCCCTTGGCGCGCGCGACCAGCGCCAGCCCGAGGCCGGTGTTGCCGGCCGTCGCCTCGATGACCGTGCCGCCCGGCTTGAGCCGCCCGTCGCGCTCCGCGGTCTCGATCATCGCCAGGCCGATGCGGTCCTTGATCGAGCCGCCCGGGTTCTGCGACTCCAGCTTCAGGAACAGCTGGCAGCAGCCGGTGTCGAACTGGGTCAGCTCGACCAGGGGCGTGTTGCCGATGAGGTCGAGGACGGCGGGACGGGCCGGGCGCGCGGCCGGCGTCTGGACAGGCGTAGTCATGTCTCTTTGAGCGCGACCGCGTGGCTTGTGGCCGGGTCGCGTTGGAGTTGGCGGTGGCCCAGGATAGCGCGCGGCGTCATGCGATCGCCTCATGGCTTTATCCGATGCGGACGTGCTAGGGACAGTGGAATCCCGGAGTTCCGCCCGGCCGCCTGGCGCCGCCTCGGCTTGAAGGAGAATGCGGGGCCGGCGATGGCCGGTCAACGGAGGAGCGAAGATGGCGATGGACGTGGTCGACTACGAGATCAAGGGCGCGGAGATGCAGTTCGTGGAGGTCGAGCTCGACCCCGGCGAGGCCGCGGTCGGCGAGGCCGGCTCGATGATGTTCATGGAAAGCGGCATCGTGCTGGACACCGTCTTCGGCGACGGCTCGCAGCAGAACTCCGGCCTGTGGGGTGCGCTGGTGGGCGCGGGCAAGCGCCTGATCAGCGGCGCCAACGTCTTCACCACCGTGTTCATGAACCAGTCGAGCCAGAAACGCCGCATCGCGTTCGCCACGCCGGTGCCGGGCAAGATCCTGGCCGTGGACCTGCGCTCGGTGGGCGGCGCGCTGATCTGCCAGAAGCAGTCGTTCCTGTGCGCGGCGCGCGGCGTGTCGCTGGGCATCGCGTTCCAGCAGCGCCTGGGCGTGGGCTTCTTCGGCGGCGACGGCTTCATCATGCAGCGCCTGGACGGCGACGGCATGGCCTTCGTGCACGCGGGTGGCACCGTCGAACGGCGCGAATTGCAGCCCGGCGAGACGCTGCTGATCGACCACGGCTGCCTGGTCGCGTTCACGCAGACGGTCAACTTCGAGATCCAGTACGTCGGCGGCATCAAGACCGCGTTGTTCGGCGGCGAGGGCCTGTTCTTCGCCAAGGTCACGGGCCCGGGCACCGTATGGATCCAGAGCCTGCCGTTCTCGCGCCTGGCCAGCCGCGTGTTCGCCGCGGCGCCGCAGAACGGCGGCGGGGGCAGCGACCGCGCGGGCGCCAGCGGCAGCGGCGTGCTGGGCGGCCTGGCCGCGGGCGGCATCCTGGGCGGCCTGGGCAGCCTGCTGAGCGGCGACGACGACTGAATCCGGCCTGAACGTCATCCGGCTCGACGGGCCCCTCACGTATCCTTCACGCTTCGATGAAACAGCTGTTCGGCTCCTTCTGGCGCGCGGTCGCCTACTGCCTGCATCCGCGGGCCCTGATGCTGTCGCTGCTGCCCTTGCTGGTGGCGGGCGTCGTGACGTTGGGGTTGGGCTATTTCTACTGGGAAGCCGCCAACCGCGCCGTGCGCGGCGTGCTGGAGCAGTGGTCGCTGGTCAACTCGCTGCTCGAGTGGATCTCGTCGATGCTGGGCGCCGGCTTCCGCACGGGCATCACGCAGCTGATCGTGATCGCGCTCACGATCCCCGTGCTGGTCGCGTTCACGCTGGTCCTCGTGGGCCTGTGGATCACGCCGGCCATCGTCGGCCTGGTCTCGCGCCGGCGATTCCCCACGCTGGAACGGCGCCACGGCGCCTCGTGGTGGGTCAGCGTCGCGGCCTCGTTCGGCTGGACGATCGCCGCGCTGCTGGCGGTGGTCATCACGCTGCCGTTCTGGCTGGTGCCCGGCCTCGCGCTGGTGCTGCCCCCGCTGATCTGGGGCTGGCTCACCGCCCACATCATGGGCTTCGATGCGCTCGCCGAACACGCCTCGCGCGCGGAGCGCGAAGCCATCCTGCGCGCCCATCGCTGGCCGCTGCTGGTCATGGGCATCGTGTGCGGCTTCCTGTGCGGCGTGCCGTCGATGATCTGGACGCTGGGCATGTGGGTGATCATCGCGGCCCCGTTCGTCATGGTGGGCGTGATCTGGCTGTACACGCTGATCTTCACCTTCTCGGCGCTCTGGTTCACGCACTACTGCCTGTCGGTGCTGGCCGAGCTGCGCACGGCCGAATCGGCGATGCTCGCGACGCGCCGCGCGGCGTCGACGGCGTCCGACCTGGAGCTCGTGGAGGAAGTGCCGCCGCACCAGCGCTTCGGCTTCGACGCCGGCCCCGAGCCCGAACCCAAGGACGCGGCATGAACTTCGGCGCGCTGATCATCGGCGACGAGATCCTGTCCGGCCGCCGCGAGGACAAGCACCTGGCGCGCGTCATCGCGGCGCTGGAATCGCGCGGCCTCGCGCTCTCGTGGGCGCGCTACATCGGCGACGAGCCGCAGCGCATCGTCGCCGAGATCCGCGCGGCGGCGGCCTCGGGCGACGTCGTGTTCTCGTTCGGCGGCATCGGCGCCACGCCCGACGACCATACGCGCCAGTGCGCCGCGCAGGCGCTGGGCGTGCCGCTCGCGCTGCATCCCGAGGCGGCGGAACTGATCACGCAGCGCGGCCGCGAGACGGCCGCGGACAAGGGCATCGCCTACGACACCACCGGCCCCGACCACCAGCGGCGCCTGAACATGGGTGTGTTCCCCGCCGGCGCCACGCTCATCCCGAACCCGTACAACCGCATCCCCGGCTTCAGCGTCGGGCGGCTGCACTTCATGCCCGGCTTCCCGGTGATGGCGCACCCGATGCTCGACTGGCTGCTGGACACGCTCTACGCCGGCCTCGCGCGCGACCGCGCCCTGCGCGCGATGCGCGTGCGCGGCGCCAACGAGTCGGCGCTGATCCCCGTGTTCGAGCGGGTCGAGGCCGCCTTTCCCGGCGTGCGGTCCTTCAGCCTGCCCAGCGTCGACCATCCGGCGCTCGGCCCCCACATCGAGATCGGCGTCAAGGGCGACGATCCCGAGCAGGTCGACCTGGCGATGGCCGCGCTGCGCGAAGGCGCGGCCGCCGCCGGGGCGATCGAGATCGATCCCGAAATGGTGCGCAAAATGCCCCAATGAGGTGCGTCGAATGGCATGCACAATGGCGGTGCGCGATCCGCGCCGTCCAGCAGCCGATTCCCCGGGGTTTCGTGGCGCAACGTGCGGCATGGAACCTGCTTTTAACCCCCTCGCATACCGTTCTGACAGGCCGGCCCCTGGTGCGCCGGCCCGGTAACTTGCCAAACAAATTAGGAGCCCGTTGATGTCCAAGACCGTCGCCGACGTGATGAAGTTGGTGCAGGAAAACGAAGTCAAGTTCGTTGACTTCCGTTTCACCGATACCCGTGGCAAGGAACAGCACGTGTCCGTGCCGATCTCGCACTTCGACGAAGACAAGTTCGTCTCCGGCCACGCGTTCGACGGCTCGTCGATCGCCGGCTGGAAGGGCATCGAGGCGTCGGACATGCTGCTCATGCCCGACGCGAACACGGCCAACATCGATCCGTTCTTCGAAGAGCCCACGCTGATCCTGACCTGCGACGTGGTCGAGCCCAGCGACGGCAAGCCCTACGAGCGCGACCCGCGCTCGCTGGCCAAGCGCGCCGAGGCCTACATGCGCTCGTCGGGCCTGGGCGACACCGCCTACTTCGGTCCGGAGCCCGAATTCTTCATCTTCGACTCCATCAAGTGGGACGTGAGCATGAAGGGCTGCTCGGTCGAGATCGAAGCCGAGGAAGCCGCCTGGAACACGGGCAAGAACTACGAGCATGGCAACAAGGGCTACCGTCCCAGCGTCAAGGGCGGCTACTTCCCGGTGCCCCCGATCGACGCCGGCCAG
>DATCRO010000804.1:0-4026 GCA_036569025.1 Burkholderiaceae bacterium | reverse complement strand
GGCCGGACTCATGCCCGGACGTGCGGCGGACGATCCCCTGCCCGCGGCCAGCGCGTCGATCGCGCCCGTGGCGGCCGCCAGCGCACCCGCCCTGCCCGCATCGACCGCCACCGCGACCGTCGAACCGCCCGCGCCGCACACCGCCTGGCTCTGGGCCGCGCTGCTGGGCGGACTGGCCGTGATCGGCTCGATGGCCTGGTCGCTGCTGCGCAAGCCGCGCGCCACGCAGGCCTGACGCGAGGCCGCCTACGGCGCGGCAAGAAAGCCCCAAGGCGTCTTGGTCAAGGCCACCGACACGATCCACGCCACCACCGCCAGCGCGCCCACCCAGGCCGCGGCGCGCACCGGCCTGGCGATCGTCGGGCGCAAGGCCACGACACCGAGCCCGATGTAGACGACGAGCCCGCACAGCTTGGCGAGCAGCCACGGCGTCGCAAGCGGATTCAGCCGCAGCATCGCCACGAGCATCAGCGCCGACGCCAGCAGTGCCGTGTCGATCACATGCGGCAGGGTCCTGGCGACGCGGCCGCGGACCCAGCGTGCACCGGCCAGGCCAGCCGCGCCGCGCAGCGCGAAGCCTGTCACCGACAGGGCGACGCTCGTTTCGTGGAAGCTTCGTATCGCGAGGTAGTCCATTGAATCGGCCCGTGCGCAGGGTGTCGCGGAGTGGGTCGAGGGTAGCGCACGGCGTCGACGGCGGCCGGAGATGAACAGGGATTTGCGCCGACACGCCGCGCAGTTCCATCGGCACCACGTTGCGGGCCCGCATCCACGCCACGTGCATTGGGCGCGCCGCCGCCGACGTTCCATAATTCCGGCATGCTCGAAGACTCCGCGTTGACGCAAGCACTCGGCACGGCGCTCGCCCGGCTGCTTCGCCCGCTCGTGCGGCTGATGCTCCGGCACTCGTTCTCGTACAGCGCGTTCGAATCGGTGGCCAAGCGCGTCTATGCCGAATGCGCGATGGAGGACTTCGCGCTGCCCGGCCGCAAGCCCTCGGTCTCGCGCGCGGCGATCCTCACCGGCCTGACACGCAAGGAAGTCAACACGCTGCTCACCGAGCCGTGGAGCGGCGCGAACGCGGACAGCACGCACTACAACCGGGCCGCGCGCGTCGTCACCGCGTGGGTGCGCGACTCGCGCTTCACCGGGATCGACGGCACGCCGCGCGCCCTGGCCATGGAAGGCGCGGACGGCTTCAGCGAACTCGTGCGGCTGCATGGCGGCGACGTCCCCACCCGCGCCGTGCTGGACGAACTCGTGCGCCTGGGCTCCGTGCGCCCGCGCCATGACGGCAGCGTGGAGCTGGTGCAGCGCGGCTTCGTCCCCAACGAGAACATGGTGGCCAAGATCTCGTTCCTGGGCACCGAGGTCGCCGACCTGGTCGAGACCATCACCTTCAACATCGAGCAGCCGAACCCCCAGGCGGCGCGCTACCAGCGCAAGGTGATGCACACCGGCATCCCGCCCGAGGCCCTGCCGGCCTTCCGCGCGCTGAGCGGCAAGCAGGCGCAGAAGGTGCTCGAGGGCCTCGACGCCTGGCTGGCGGAGCACGACCTGTCCGGCGTCCCCGAGGAGGACTGGGGCACCACCGCGCGCGTCGGCGTGGGCATCTACTACTTCGAGGAGATCGTCCCCGCCCCCCAGGCGGATTCGACGCCCTGAGGCACCGGCGGGCGAACGACAGGCTGCAGCCGAACGGGGCGAGACGCGGATGCATGTTCTTTCCGGAAACGGCAATTCCCCACGTTTCCTGTCAAGACAGCGCAAGACAACAGGGCCACAATCCGTGCAAGAGGGTGCAGTCCGCACAGGCCAGCCGACAGAGCAGGCCGAGGCGACATCAGGCTTCGTCAGGAAGCTTTCGAGCACCGTGGCACGCGAGGGCGGCCACATTTGAGCAGGGCGGTTGATCGTGAAGACGATTGGACACGTGTCGTCCGAGTGGCGCGGACGCGATATCTTTCTCCGCTGCAACAATTGCGGCCAGACCGAACAGATCGCCGACTACGCCGGCGGCGGCAAGCCCCGCCTGTTCGGCTGGTCCGAGGCTGGCCGCGGCCAGTTCGGGTTCTCCAAGTGCCATCAATGCCTGATGGTGTATGACCGCAGCGCGGACGAGCCGGCCGAGGTGCGCGGCGTGCGCAGGCCCGTCTATCGGTAAGCGCCAGGCGCGGTCGTCGCCAGGGATCGTTCGCCGCAGGCGCTGTCCGGCACTCGCCCCTGCCCGAGCCGCCGCAAGCATCCGCGGGCCGGGTTTCTGTGTATTAGTTTGATGCCCGCACGAATCTAGCATTTTCGGATCGAACCACTCCGGGCGCCGTGCGTGCGTGACGTTCGCAACCCGGTCTGGAGACATCCGAAATGAACGAACGCCACGCATTGCGGCGCCGCGGCCTGCTCGCCGCCGCATCGATGCTGCCCCTGGGCGCCTGGCCCGCGAGCGCCTTGCGCGCCGCGGGCACTGCCAACCGTCACATCGAGCTCGACCTCGCAAAAGCGACGCAGCCGCTGGACCGCTTCTTCAACGACTGCGTCGGTTCGGACTACCCTGGCACGCTGTACCGGCCCGACACGCTGGCGCAGCTCAAGACGGCCGTCGACGAACTCGGCTTCCGGCGCCTGCGCTTCCACGCCATCTTCCACGACGTGCTCGAGACGGTGACCCGCGACGCACAGGGCGCGCTCGTGTTCGACTTCGGCGGCATCGACAAGCTGTACGACGCGCTGCTGGAACGCGGCATCCGGCCGCTCGTCGAGCTCGGCTTCACGCCCAAGGCACTGGCCACCTCCGACAGCAAGATCTTCTGGTGGGCCGGCAACACCTCCCATCCGAAGCCCGACGAGTGGGTCGCGCTCATCGACGCCTTCGTGCGCCACCTGCTGCAGCGCTACGGCGCGGACGAGGTGCGCCGGTGGGAGTTCGAGGTCTGGAACGAACCCAACCTCGACGGCTTCTGGGAGCACGCCGACCAGGCGGCCTACTTCGACCTCTACACGCGCACCGCCAAGGCGATCAAGGCGATCGACCCGCGCCTGGCTGTCGGCGGCCCGTCGACGGCGGGCGCGGCCTGGGTGCCCGAGTTCCTGGCGCACGCCAAGGCCACCGGCACGCCGGTCGACTTCATCACCACGCATGCCTACGGCGTCGACGCGGGCTTCCTGGACGAATTCGGCGTCGAGGATCGGCAGCTGTCGCCCTCGCCCGACGCGATCATCGGCGACGTGCGCCGCGTGCGCGCCCAGATCGAGGCGTCGCACCTGCCGGGCCTGCCGCTGTACTTCACCGAGTGGAGCACCAGCTACAACCCGCGCGACAAGGTGCACGACAGCTACATGAGCGCCTCGTACGTGCTGTCCAAGCTGCGGCAGTCGCGCGGTCTCGCGCAGTCGATGAGCTACTGGACGTTCAGCGACCTGTTCGAGGAGCCCGGGCCGCCCGACGCAGCCTTCCATGGCGGCTTCGGCATGATGACGCGCGACGGCCTGCGCAAGCCGGTGTGGTTCGCCTACAAGTACCTGGCCGCGCTCGCGGGCCGCGAGGTGCCGGTGTCCGATCCGTCCTGCTGGGCCTCGACCGACGCAGGCGCGGTCCGCGCGGTGATCTGGGACTGGCGCAATCCGGACCAGCGGGTCAGCAACCGATCCTTCTTCGGCAAGCCGCAGCCGGCGCGCGCGATCGCGCCGGCCTCGGTCGCGCTGTCCGGGCTCGCGCCGGGCCGCTACCGGCTCGCGCTGCATCGCACCGGGTATGAGGCCAACGACGCCCACACCGCGTACCTGCGCATGGGCGAACCCAAGGACCTGGACGCGGCGCAGCTCAGGCGGCTGCAGGACCTGACACGCGACCTGCCGGAGTCGTCGCGCGAGGTGCGCGTCGGCTCCTCGGGACGCCTCGCGCTGCAGGTGGCGCTGCGCACGCACGACGTCGTGCTGCTGCGCCTGGACCCGCTCCGCGGGTGAGGCGCGCGGCGGCCATCGCGGCCGCCGCCTCCCGTTCAGGCCGTCCAGGCCAGTTCCGCACCC